>NZ_JBSGDB010000002.1:0-71331 GCF_053602155.1 Streptomyces sp. NPDC004561 | reverse complement strand
ACACGGACGTCCAGCGGGCCCAGAGGCGGGTGAACGCCTCCGAGGCGATCTCGTGGGCGGTCTCGTCGTCGTCGACCAGACGGCGGCACCAGCCGGCCAGGCGCGGGTAGAGAGCGGCGAACAGCTCTGCTGCCGCCTTCTCACGGGACCGTTTCAACGCTCTCCATGGGGGGATGGGGGCACTCTTCGCGCCCGGGGGCACGGGGCGCCCGCTGGAAAGACCCCGGACCGACGGCGTACGTTCCATCGGCCCGGGATCGGGGCGGGCGGCGACCGTTCAGTGGCTCGCGGTGCTCAACGCGGCGAAGACGATCACGTTGTCGAGATAGCCGTCGCCGGTACGGGGTCCGCCGCACGTGATGAGCCGCAACTCGGGCCGGTCGACGTCGCCGTAGACCGCCTTCGTCGGAAAGTCGGCCTTGGCGACGGTCCGTACGGAGGTGACGGTGAACTCGGCCGATCTGCCGTTCTCCAGGCGCACCGTGATCCCGTCGCCCCGGCGCAGCCGGTCGAGGTGGCGGAAGACGCCGTCCCCGTAGGCGCCGACCGTGACATGGCCGAGGATCACCGACGGACCCGTCCGGCCCGGCGTCGGGGAGTTCTGGTACCAGCCCGCCTGGTCGTGCGCGGTGATCGGGGGCACCTGCACGCTGCCGTCCGGCGCCAGTCCGAGTCGCATGACCGGGGTGTCGACGCCGATCTCGGGGATCCGCAGCCGCGCCGGGACCGAACGGCCCAGCGTGCGCGGCGCGTTCACCGGGTCCGTGGAGGGCCGGGCGGTCACGGGCGTGCCGCTGGGGCGGGTGGCGGATGCCCCGTCGCCGCCGTGACCGGCGCAGCTCACGAGCAGCGAGGCCGACGCCGCGGTGACGAACGCGCGCCTGGAGAGGTGGGTCATGCCCCGGTCGCCCGTCGGCGGCGCACGAGGAAGACCGCCGCGCCGCCCACCGCGAGGGCTCCGGCGGCACTGCCGCCGATCAGCGTGCCGTCCGAGCCGGAGCCGTTGGAGGCGGTGGTCACGCCGGTGTCGGGAGCGCCACTCGGTACGACGCCGACCTGGCCGCGTCCCTCGCTCGGCGCGACGGTCGGCACGGGGGTGGCCGCCCGGCTCGGCGCCCGGGTGGGGACCGCGCTCGGCTCCGCGCTGGCCGGGGCGCTCGGCCGGGGCGACGGTACGGAGGTGGCGGAGGGACGGGGGGTCGGGGACGCGCTCCCGCCGTGCGCGAACGCGGGCACCGTGCTCGCCAGCACGGCGACGCAGGCGGCTGCCGTGGCGCTGAGGACTGTTCGGCGCATGAATCGCTCTCTTTCGTCGGCCGGCCCGGCGGGTGGCCGGGCAGGCTGCGTGATGGATCGAGCGGAGAGACGAGACAGGATCGGCACAGGTTGTAAAGGATCGGCAAAGTCGCGCGTGCGGGGCACGGGCTGTGGCGCGCGGTCAGCTCCCGGGGCAGGCGCATGCCGGCTGCAGGCCGGCCTTCACAAGCCGGCGGCACGTCGAGCACGAGCGACCCTTGGCGTTTCCGCCCGGACGCGGCGGGAACCGAACGGCGACCGCGGACGTCGCAGTGACGTCCGGCGGCTCGAAGGAGTGGTCATGATGACGGAGGACCGCAGACGGGGTCGAGGACGGCCCTCGCTCGCGGCCGCCCTGGTCACCCTCTCCTGTCTCCTGACCGCCTGCGGGGGCAGCGGCGGCGGCTCGGAGGCGGACTCCGCACCGCCGCGTCCTGCCACGAGTCCACCCACCGCCACCCCGCCGCAGGGAACCCCCGGCTCGCCCTCCGCGACAGAGTCGGCGTCGTCGCCGTCGACACCGACCCCGTCCGCTCACGGGACGGCCTCCGTGTCCCCGGGGTGCGTCGCGGGCTCCGCCACCGTCGTCCACAACCCCGGCGACGCCTCCGTCCACGCCCTGTGCGTGCGATCCGGTACGACGGTGACCGTCGTCCTGGAGCCACGCGCCCATGGCCCCTGGCCACGGCCGCGCAGCAGCAACCCGATGCTGGCGCTGGTGACCTCCTCCGCCACCGACGCCAAGGGCGCCGCCCGGGTCACCTTGCGTGCCGCGCGCATCGGCGCGGTGACCGTGACCTGGGGTCCCGAGAGCGCGCCGCTCTTCACCCTTCGGCTGAGTGTGGCGGCGTATCCGGTGCAGTGAACCCGAACGCCGGACGGCCGGTGCGCCCCGGGAGCGGGGTTCGCACCGGCCGTCGTCGTATGACGGGCCTTACGGTGGCGATCAGTCCTTGCGGCCCTTGAGGCGCCGTACGTCGAAGGACCGGATGCCGCGCCCGTGCGTGGCGGCGTACAGCTTGCCGTCGGGGCCGAGACGCAGCTGCATCACTGCCGTGGTGGGCAGGTTGTGGCCCAGGACCAGCCACTTCGTGGCGCCGGCGGGCCGGTAGAAGGTGGCCAGGTCGGTGCCGAGGGCGAGACCGCCGTTCGGCAGGAGCTTGACCGTGTCGGCGGGCACGTCGGGCAGGTTGGCGGAGATGTCAGTCCAGCTCGCTCCGCCGTCCTTGGACTCGAAGACGTGGCCGACGCCGGCGCCCGGGCCCTCGGTGAACCGGCGGGAGAAGCCGTTGATCGCGACGTACACGTGCTGCGCGTCGGCCGGGTCGATCTCGAAGCCCGAGACGTAGCGGTTCGGGACGGTGCCGTCGACCGGGAGGTTCAGCTGGTGCCAGCCGGTGCCGTCGGCGTTGCCGACCGCGATGCCGCGGGTGAAGCCCTGGTTGTTGCAGGGGCCGCACCAGCCGACGTAGACCGTGCCGCCGGAGGACGCGACGGCCGTGGCCGTGTGGCCCTCACCGAGGTCGTAGGCGTTCGCCCACTCCTTGCCGGAGCGGATCGCGTAGCCCTTGGTGTTCACCCACACATGCCGGCCGCCCGCGATCCAGGTGTCGGTGTTCTTGGCGTCGGCGGTGATCGGGGCGATGAAGCGGGCGCCATTGCCGCCCTGGTCCTTGTCCGGCGGGGCGACCTCGTACTCGGTGGCCTTCGACGGGTCGGTCGTCCAGGATCCGTTGTTGACACCGCAGTTCTGGGTGACCCACATGTCGAGGTAGACGTATTCCTGGGCGATGTCGCAGCCGTTGGCGGGGTCGGTGATGGTGTCGCCGCCGTCGCCGCCGAAGTCGGAGCCCATGACCTTGTCGTGGCCGCGCAGGATCGACTGGCCGTTGTCCTGCAGTCCGCCGGTGACCGAGACGCCGCCGTTGGTCAGGTCTTTGCCGACGCCCACCGAGTAGTACTGAAGGGCGTCGAGGCTGCCGTCGTTGAGGGACTGCCAGTCCTTGGCGTGGCCGCCGGAGTCGACCGCGCCGTTCAGCGGGCGCCGGTAGATGCCGCCGTCGTTGCCGACGTACGCCCAGCTCTTGCCCTGGTGGCTGCCGAACGCGACCGCGTGCTGGTCGGAGTGGGTGGTGGGTGAGCAGTCGCCGGACTGCTTGGCCGGGTCGATGCTCCAGCAGGGGAAGGGGAAGTTCCAGTACGGGCCCGGGGTGGTCCAGGTCGAGCCGCCGTTCTTGGTCTCGAAGACCTCTTCCAGACCGAGGTAGACGTGGTCGGGGTCGGCCGGGTCGACCTGGAGGAACTGGTTGTACCAGGACTGGATGCCGGGCATGTACCCCGCGGTCTGCAGGGCGGATCCGGACGCCTTCAGCTTGGTGTAGTCCGCGATCAGCGTCCACGGGCCGAACGGCGAGCCGTTCTTGGAGATGTACACGCCCTTGAGCCCGCTGTCCGGGTTGGCGGCCGTCTGCGCCGGGGACTGGTCGATGGCGTACAGGCGCGAACCGTCGGCCGCGGCGGCGAAGGTCATGTTACCGACGTCTTCGCTGCCGGTGGGCAGGTCACCGAGCCCGCTGACCGGCTTCCAGCTACCGTCGTCCTGCTTGGTGTACAGGCCGTTGTAGGTGTCGCCGCCGCGCCAGCCGACCGCGAGCAGGACCTTGTTCGGGTCCTTGGGGTCGACGGCGATGTCGTTGGCGATGTTCTTGTACGGCGCGCTCGGGTCGTCCGCCTTCGAACCACCCGGCAGATAGTCCGGGTTGGGGGCGAACTCGTGCTTCCAGGGCCCGGACAGGGTGGTCGTGGAGTGCGACCAGACTCCGGTGCTGGTGGCCGCCCACACCTTGGTACCGGCGAAGCGCAGGGCGTGGATGACGGTGGACTCCAGTTCGGCCCCGCCGACGCGGTCGCCGGGCTGGAACTGCCCGTGGCGCGGGTCCTTCAGGACGTACACGCCCGTGCCCACGAAGGACGTCGCCCCGGTGTTGGACTCGCCGGTGGCGTACCAGAGCCGCTTGTGGCCGTCCAGGGCGAGGGTGCCCGTCGACAGGGACGGGAGCCTGTCGGAGATCGGCTTCCAGTGTCCGCCGCCGGTGGTGGAGCGGAAGACTCCGCCGTTGGCGCCGCCCGCGTACACATAGCCCTGGTCGTCGGCGGCGATGCCGGTGATCCGGCCCGTGACGTCGCCCGCGCCGCCGCTGGAGTTGGAGTTCACATCGCGGTAGCGGGGGTCGTCGGCGTTGTACGCCTTCTTGGTGACGTGGTCCCAGCCGCCGCTCGTGTGCCTCATCGACTGCAACTGCTGCCAGGCCGCCCCGTAGGCGCCGGGCGCTACCACGCCGGGCGCGGTGCGGGCCTCGGTGAACTGGGCCGTGGCCTCGGCGGAGTTCTCCGCCTCGTCGGCTCCGTCGTCATCGCCCTCTGCGGCGAACGCCGACCTTCCGTGGCCCGCGTGCACCGCCTTGACGTGCTGCCGGCCCATGGCGGCCTGGTGGCGCGCCTGCCAGGGGCGGGGTCTTGCGTCGTTCGACGACGCGAACGACTGGGTGCTCACCAGTCCGAACGCGGCCGCCACGACGGTGCAGGTGATGAACCGTCGCTGGTGCTTCGGGGGCAACATGCCCTCTCCTCCCTGCACCGGGCATATGGGGGTGTCCCGGCACAGAGGGGATCTTGGCGTGACCACATCAGCCACACAAAGGGCTCACAGGAAAAATGGCGGGGTGTTTACCTTGCCCCTCACATGAACCTGAAGTCGCTTTCGCCACAACCCACTTCGCGCCGGCCCCGGCTCACCGCACGAGCCGGTGCGGCCGGGCTTCCGGGGCTCCTGTCGCGCGCGGTGCGACCGTGACCGCGGCGACGGGTCCGCCTGGCGAGCCCAGCCGGGCGTCCTGTGACCGGAGTTGGAGCAAGCGGTCAAGGACACGTCAATAATCGTGATGGGCGATCCGTGTGCGTCTCGCGTCGCGGTCCTCGTTGGGCTTGAGTCTCCACCAAGGGGAGATGCCAAGGTGGACGCATGGACGGCGCAACGCTCTACTCGATCGGCGACCTGGCCCGGCGAACCGGACTGACGGTCAAGACCATCCGCTTCTACTCCGATCGCGGGATCGTGGCGCCGACCGACCGCAACCCGGCCGGCTTCCGCCTCTACGACATCGACGCCGCCGCGCGCCTTGACCTCGTACGGACCCTCCGCGACCTGGGACTGGACCTTTCGACCATTCGGAAGGTCCTGGACCGTGAGCTCTCGCTTCCCGAGGTCGCCGCGACGCACGCCGACGCGCTGGCGGTCCAGATGCGCACCCTGCGCCTGCGGCGCGCGGTGCTGACGGCGGTGGCCAAGCGCGGTTCCAGCCCTGAGGAGTTGGATCTCATGCACAAGCTCGCCAAGCTCTCCGAAGACGAACGCCGCCACCTGATCGGAGACTTTCTCGCTGCCGCCTTCGGTGGTGTGCACAACGCCCCGGTCTTCGCGGCGATCGGGCGCTCCATGATCCCCGAGCTGCCCATCGACCCCCGGGCGGAGCAGGTGGAGGCGTGGGTGGAGCTGGCTGAGCTCTCTCAGGACTCCGGCTTCCGTGCCCTCATGCGGCACATCGCAGAGGACCAGGCGTCCGAGCAGGCCCGGAGCAGAGCCGGCGGGCTGGGCCGCGACCTCATTGCGACCGTCCGCGACCGGACCGCCCCGGTCCTCGGAGCCGGCATCACCCCGACCGCGCCCGGGGCCGACCCGGTCGTCGCGGCACTGACGGCCCACTACGCGAACGTCGTCGGCGCCCCCGACGACGTCGAGCTTCGCCGTAGGCTCATCTCCAGGCTGGAGACGGCGAACGATCCTCGCCGGGAGCGGTACCTGCGGCTGCTCGCAGTGATCAACGACTGGCCCGCCCCGGAGAGCCTCGCCCCCGTCCTGGACTGGGCCGTCCAGGCCCTGCGCGCCCGGACCGTCATCAGTGTGAACGACGGTTGAAGGGGTCCACCGCGAATGATTCCTGAATGCTGAGCAGCCGGCATTCAGAACTCGCCCTTCTCCTTGCAGTACAAGAAATCCTCAAGCCCGGCCTCATGCGCCCGGTAGGTCTCTCCAGTCCAGACGGAGAACCGCGAGGTCGTCCGTGTGGCGGTCGGCGTTGAGGGTGCGGGTGCCGGCTATGAGGCGGTCGAGGTGGGTGCCGGGGTCGGGCGCCTGGATGTCGTCGAGGATACGGAGCAGGCCGTCCACTCCGAGCCGGGCGCCCGTGCTGTCCGCGAAGCCCTCGATGAGGCCGTCGGTGTAGGCGATGAGCGCGCCGCGGGCGGGCAGTGCGAGGGTGGTGGCGGCCCACTTGCCGAGGCCGGGTGCGATGCCCAGGGCGACTCCGTGCGCGGCGGTGACCTCCCGGGTGCCGTCAGGGGTCACGAGGAGGGGTTCGTGGTGGCCGGCCAGGTGCAGGGTGAGGGTGCGCGCGCCCGGATCGAGGGTGATGAGGGTGCAGGTGGTGAACAGATCGCTGCCCGTGCGTTCGGCGATGTGGATCTGTTCGAGGAGGTGGAGCAGATGCTGGTCGCGATGGCCGCCGAGGGTCAGGGCGCGCCAGGCTATCCGCAGGCAGACGCCGAGGGCGGCGGCGTCGGCCCCGTGTCCGCTGACGTCTCCGATGATGGCGTGGACCTGGCCGTCGTCGGTCTGGACGACGTCGAGGAAGTCGCCCCCCAGCAGCGCCTGCGCCCGGCCGGGGTAGTACCGGCTGGAGGCGGTGACGGCGCCGGGTGACAGGAGGGGTTCGGGCAGCAGACCGCGTTCCAGGCGGGCGTTCTCCGCGGCGCGCAGGCGCCCGATCTGGAGGGCCGCGTTGGCGCGTTCGGCCTGCTTTCGCTGGACGGCGTAGCGGACGGCGCGCTGCATCAGGTCGGGTTCGACCTTGCCCTTGATGAGGTAGTCCTGGGCGCCGGCGGCGAGGGCGTCGACTCCCGCGCGGGGTTCGTCGAGTCCGGTCAGGACGATGATGGCGGCATGGGTGTCGCCCTGGACGGCCTGGACGGTCTCCACCCCGGACGCGTCGGGCAGGTGCAGGTCGAGCAGGACGCAGTCGACGGGGTCCGACGCGAGCGTCGTACGCGCTTCGGCAGCCGTACGGCAGCGCGAGAGCACGTGCGGCATGTCGGTGTCGTGGAGGAGTTCCTCGACCAGCAGGGCGTCTCCGTCGTCGTCCTCCACCAGGAGGATGCGGAACCGTTCCGCGCGCACCGTGGCTTGTTCGGTCACGACCGCGCCTCTCCTTCCGGGGCGGTGGGCGCGGGCCCGGGGAGGGTGAAGAGGACACGGGTGCCCAGCTTGTAGCCGGAGTCGATCCTGATCGTGCCGCCGTGGAACTCGATCACCTTCTTGCACATCGCGAGGCCGATTCCCGTGCCGGGATAGGCGTCCTTGGTGTGCAGCCGCTGGAAGAGGACGAAGACCTTCTCGTGGAACTCCGGCGCGATGCCGATGCCGTCGTCGGTGACCGAGAACTCCCACACGCCCTCGTGGGACACGGCGCCGATGTGGATGCGCGGCGGCCGGTCGGGGCTGCGGAACTTGATCGCGTTGGACAGCAGGTTCTGCCACAGGATGCCCAGTTGGGTGCTGTCCCCGACGACCGTCGGCAACGGGTCATGGGTGATCTCGGCGTCGCTCTCCTCCACGGCCACGCTGAGCGCGTCCAGGGTCCGGCTCAACGCCTCTTCGAGGTCCACGGTCTGGTGGTCGTTGTGGATCCGGCCGACCCGGGAGAAGGCCAGCAGGTCGTTGATCAGGGTCTGCATACGGTTGGCGCCGTCGACGGCGAACGCGATGTACTGGTCCGCCTTCTCGTCCAACTGCCCGCCGTAGCGCCGCTGCAGGAGCTGGGTGAAGCTGGACACCTTGCGCAGGGGCTCCTGCAGGTCGTGCGAGGCGACGTAGGCGAACTGCTCCAGTTCGGTGTTCGACCGCTTCAGCTCGTCCGCCTGCTCGTCCAGCAGGCGGCGGGCCGCCTCGGCGAACTGGAGCTCCTCCACCAGCCGCCGGCGCATCGACTCCACGTCCGAGGCCAGCTGCCGCAGGTCGGCGGGGCCGGTACCGGCGAGCGAGCGGTCGAACCCGCCCTGTGCGACCTCGCGGGCGGCCGCGCCGAGCCGGGTGAGCGGGCCGGTGACGCCACGGCGCAGCCCCTCGAAGACGAGGGCGGCCACGAGGACGATGACGAAGGCGATGAACGCGAACATCCAGTTCCGCAGTGTCACCGCCTGCCTCAGCTCACGCGTGGACGCCGTCCGCTCGCTCTGCAGATGGTCCTGCTGCCGTGCCATCGTGCTCCGCAGGGCGTCGAACGTGGACTTGCCCTCCGTGGCGCGCTGTGTGGCGATCCTCATCGCCTCCGGGGAGGAGGCGGCCGAGACGGGGCGGGCGACGCGCTCCTGCCAGGTGCCGGCCAGCCTCTCGACCTCGGCCAGGTCGGCGCCGGCCCGGGCGTCGCCCTCGACCAGTGGCCGCAGCCGCCGCAGGGCGGCCTGCTCGTCGGTCACGCCCTGCGCGTACGGCTGCAGGAAGTCCGAACGGCCCGACAACCCGTATCCACGGATCCCCGTCTCCTGGTTGACCAGGGCCTCCTCGACCCGCATGGCCTGGATGAGGGCGGGCGAGCGCCGGTCCACCAGCTCCGACGTGATCTGCGACGTGCGCCACATGGCCCAGCCGCCCAGCGACCCGAGTACGGCCAGGACGGCCAGGGCGGCGGCGACCCCCACCCGCAGCCAGCGCCGGGTGGTCCAGCCGGAGAACGCACCACCCGTGGCGGCGGGCTCCGTCTTTATCGCGGTCTGCATGGTTTCCTCGACGAGTGGGCCGCTGTTGTCATAGGGCAAGCACACTGTACCCACGCACCGACAACACATGTTGTCCCACGCGTGATCGACGCCGTAGGGTGATGCCATGCCCGGACCGGCCTCCACTCCGCCCTTGCCCGGGGAGGAGGCCGCGCTGGTGACTCGGGTGGTGGACGAGATCGCCCGGCAACTCGCCGAGGACCGCGCCCTCCCGCCCTCGGGGCCGGCGGACGCCGTCGGCGGCGCCCGGCGACGTGCGCTCGTCCGGCTGCGTATCCTCAGCGGCGTCAGACAGGCCGTGCGGCACCTGGAGGACCAGGCGGCCCACGCCGCGGCCGCGAGCGGGGCCGGATACCCCGAGATCGGCCGGGCCATGGGCATGAGCCGTCAGGGGGCCCGCCGCCGCTGGCCAGGCCTGATCACCAACCACACACCCTCCCCGACCTCTCCCGAACCCCGGAGCTCGTGACCCATGGCTGCCGCCGCAACCCGCCCTTACGACGTCCTGCTGGTCGAAGACGACGTCGCCGACGCCATGCTCATCCAGGACGCCCTCGCCGAGCGCGGTACCCGTAACCTCACCCAGGTCTCCGACGGCATAGAAGCCCTGGAATACCTGCGCGACCCGGACAACGAGCGTCCCGACCTCATCGTGCTCGACCTCAACATGCCGCGCATGAACGGGCGGGAGTTCCTCGCCGTGGTCAAGGAGGACGCCGAACTGCGGACCATCCCGGTCGTCGTGCTGACCACATCCGCCGCGCCCGACGACGTCAGTGGCGCCTACCGCCACCACGCCAACGCCTACGTCACCAAACCGGTGAACCTGGTGGACTTCGAGGCGGCCGTCCGCAGCATCGACACCTTCTACCTCGACATCGCGGTCAAGCCCCCCAAGGAGTAGGCGCGGCCGCCGAGCTGTCCCGCCCTTCCGGCCTCCCCGACGAGACGGCGGGGCGGGACACCGCCGTCTCCGCGTCCTCGTCCAGGGGGAGCGTCGCGGTGACGCGCTTGCCGGTGCCCTCCCGTCGCGCGCTGAGACCGACGGCGACGGCTCTCACGATCTCCAGCCCGTGCTGACCCACCCGCCGGGGATTCGCCGCCCGTACGGTGGGCAGAACGGGATCGCTGTCCCACACCTGCACCTCGATCACCTCCCCGGTCAGGCGAAGCCCCAGCAGAACAGGACCGGGCGCGTACTTGCAGGCGTTGGTGACAAGCTCGCTGACCACCAGTTGGATGAGATCCACCCGCCGGGCGGGAACGGCGCGCCCACGTCCGGACGCGATCTCCGCGAGAAAGGCGGCGGCCAGGTGGCGTGCTTCGGCTATGCAGCCTTCGCCGCCGGACAGCGTCGTCGTCATCGACCCGCCGCCGTCCGGTCCGCCGCGGCGCTTCCCCTCGCGCTCCTGATCCATGCCCTCTGCCATGCCCACCTCGTCCGCCGAACCCCCGTACCCGGGCGGCTGTCAGACCCGTGCATGTATCTGTGACAGGGCTCTCCGGGTGCTCAACCACTACCACGCGCGGGCGGTTCTCCGACGGGGAAGTCCAGGATCCCCCAGGTCTGCCGAGGTCGAACGGGGGCAGCCGTGCTGGTGCACGCACGCACACCGCTGACGACGGGGAGACGGGGCATGATTCTCGACGGCATACCGGCAGCGCCCGACCGGAGCGTCGGACCGGACCTGGCCGCCCGCGGACAACGCCTGCGGCGGCGCCTGGAACGGCTGATCGGCGTGGCCGCGACCGAAGGCAACGAGCTGGTGCCCCTGCGCAACGGCGACGAGATCTTCCCCGCGATGCTCGGGGCGATCCGCTCGGCCGAGCACACGATCGACATGATGACGTTCGTGTACTGGCGCGGTCGGATCGCCCACGACTTCGCCGCCGCCCTCGCCGACCGCGCCCGGGCGGGCGTGCGGGTGCGGCTGCTGCTCGACGGCTTCGGCGCCAAGGAGATCGAGCAGGAGCTGCTGGACCTCATGGATGCGGCGGGCGTGGAAGTGGCGTGGTTCCGCAAACCCGTCCGCCTGTCGCCGTTCAAGCAGAACCACCGCTGTCACCGCAAGGCGCTCATCATCGACGAGCAGACCGCCTTCACGGGCGGCGTCGGCATCGCGGAGGAGTGGTGCGGTGACGCCCGCGGTCCCCGCGAGTGGCGTGACACGCACGTCCGGGTGCGCGGGCCGGCGGTGGACGGTGTCGCGGCCGCGTTCGCGCAGAACTGGGCCGAGTGCCACGACGAACTCTTCGACGACCGCGACCGGTTCGTCGAGCACCCGCAGGCGGGTTCGTCGGTGGTCCAGGTCGTGCGCGGCTCCGCGAGCATCGGCTGGCAGGACATGCAGACACTCATCAGGGTCATGCTCACCTCCGCCGAGGAGCGATTCCGCCTCGCCACCGCGTACTTCGCCCCGGACACCTTCTTCATCGACCTGCTGTGCCGGACCGCCCGCCGGGGCGTGCGCGTGGAGATCCTGCTGCCCGGCCCCCACACCGACCAGCGCGCCTGCCGGCTGGCCGGCCGGCATCACTACACGCGTCTGCTGGAAGCGGGCGTGAGCATCCGCGAGTACCAGCCGACCATGATGCACGCCAAGATCATCACCGTGGACTCGGTCGCCGCCCTCATCGGATCCAGCAACTTCAACCGGCGCTCGATGGACCACGACGAGGAGGTCATGCTCGCCGTCCTGGACGAGGGGTTCACCGCGTCGCTCGACCGCGACTACGAGGCGGACCTGCGGCGCAGCGCGGACATCGACCTCGCCCGCTGGAGACGACGCGCGCTGCTCCAGCGCGCCAGGGAGGTGGCCGTCACCCCGATCCGACGCTTCCTTTGACGGCAGGCGCGGGAAATACGGGCTTCCCCTGTCCAGGGTTCCTACCATGGCAGGCGCGGCCGCCCTCGCCTGTGCGTGCGGGAGTCGCCCGGCCGGGGGTGCTTGCCCGGCGGCTCATCGGGTACCGCGTTTGAATGAAGGTGGTAACCGTATGGACGGGCGATTACTGAAAGCGATGCGTTCGTGACTGGCCTCAGTGGCTCCGGAGACGGCCGGGCAAGTGACCCGGGCGACGACCCCGCGTCCCTCGCGTCGACGGTCGCCGGAGCTGTGGACAGTCTGGTCGACCTGTGGTCGGTCGCGGCCCAGGGGGCGAGCCTGCGCCTGTCGCCGCACCAGTTGCGGGCCCTGCGCATCCTGGAGTCGGAGCCAGGGCTCAATCTCACCGGCCTGGCCTCGGGCATGGACATCGGGCTGCCGACCGCCAGCCGGCTGTGCGACCGGCTGGAGGCGGCCGGCCTGCTGGAACGCGTGCTGCACCCGCAAAAGCGCCGTGAGGTGCAGCTCCACCTCACGGGGCACGGCCGGCAGGTGCTGGGCGAGGTGGCCTCGCGCAGGTCGCAGGCGCTGGCCGCCGTACTCGCGGCCATGAAGCCCGCGGAGCGGGCGGCTCTGAGTCGAGGGCTCCGGGGCTTCGCGACCGCTCAGGACGACGGCCGGGACGGCGTCGACTGACAGGGGCGCGTCAGCCCTGGCGGCCGCGCCAGTCGAGACAGACCACGGCGGCGTCGGAGACGAGGTCGCTGCTGCCGAAGTGCTCGATCAGCCCGGAGACGACGGCGCGGGCCACCTCGTGCGGCGGTCCGGGCCGGGTGGCGCTGAGGATCTGGCGCAGGGCGGCCTCGCCGAAGAGATCGCCTGCGGCGGAGCGGGCGCCGTGCACGCCGGTGCTCACCGCGATGATCCGGTCGCCCGGTTCGACCTGGAAGCTCTGCTCCACGTAGTCGGTCTCCTCGAACATGCCGAGCGGAAGCTGCGCTTCCAGCTCGATTCGCTCGGCGTGGCCGGACCGCAGACGGAACAGCTGGGGCGAACCCGCGTCGACCGCGTCCACCGCGCCGGTGGCCAGGTCGAACCGCAGCAGCAGCGTCGAAACGTACGCCTTGCCGCCGTACTGGGCGTAGACGGCCTGATCGGCGAGCGAGGCCTGATCGGCCAGGGCGAGGCCGGCCCGCCGGGCATTGCGCAGGGCTCCCACGGTGAGGCTGGTGAGGAGGGCTGCTTCGATGCCCTTCCCCATGCCGTCGGTGACGGTGAGGGTGAGGTGGTCGGCCGTGGCGGACCAGTCGAAGTTGTCGCCCCCGATGTCGTAGGCCGGCTCCAGGTGCGCGCCGATGACGTACTCGTCGCGCAGGGTGCCCCGGCCGGGGAGGAGTTGCCACTGCATCTCGGCGGCGAGGGTGAGGCGGCGGGTGCGGCGGGCCTGGAGGTACAGGTCGGTGTCGCGGTCGGCGGTGGAGACCTCGTGACCGAGCGCGGTGGCGAAGTCACTCAGCTGGAGCACGGTGTCCGGGTCCGCGGCCCCTGCGGGCAGGCGTACGGAGAGGACTCCCAGGCGGTCTCCGCGCACGGTGATGGGGAGGTGCACCAGGTGCCCGGCCGGCTCGTGGAGGACCTCGATCACCGGGCTCTGCTGTACGAAGGCGCTGCCGGCCGGGCCCTCACGGGCGGGGACGGGGTCGCCCGTGAGAGGGAGGTTGGACACCGGCTGCAGGACGGTCAGTCCGTAGTCGGCGAGGAGGAGGGTCACCTCCTCGGCTCCGAGGCGTTCGGCGAGGACGCGGCGCGCCGTGGCGACCAGGGCGTGGGGCGGGGCCCCGCGCAGTTGCGCTTCCACCGAAGGGAGCGGTTCAGAGGCGTTCACGGCATCGGCCCTCTCGGCTTGTGGCTTCCACGCTACCGCCACCGGCCGGAGCGGCGGGCGCGTGCGAGGCGGGGACGGCGACACCGCCGGGTCGCTCGCCGGGCCCCGTGACCGTACGGGCTCACGGCCGTGTGGGCCGCCCGCGCCAGTCGAGGCACACGACCAGCGCGTCGTCGTCCGCCAGCGCCGCCGTGCCACGGTGGCTGCTCAGTTCCCGCAGGATGGCGCGGGGGACCTCGGCGGCGGGCAGCAGCCGAGTGGAGTGGATGGCCCGGACGAGGGCCGCCTCTCCGTATGCCTCGCCCTTGGGGGACGCCACCGCGTGGACGCCGTCGCTGACGAAGACGAGCCGGTCGCCGGGCTCGACCTTGAAGTCCTGCGCCACGTAGTCCGTCTCCTCGAACATGCCGAGCGGGAGCTGGGCGTCGAAGGTGACGCGCTCGACGTTGCCACCGCGCAGCCGCAGCAGCTGCGGGGAGCCCGCGTCCACGACGCTCGCCCGGCCGGTGGCCAGATCGAACTCGAACATCAGGACGGACAGATAGCAGCGTCCCCGGTAGTGGGCGTAGACGGCCTGGTCGGCCAGGGCCGCCTGGTCGGCGATGGCGAGGCCGGCCCGCCGGGCGTTGCGCAGGGCGTTGATGGCGAGGTTGGTCAGCAGGGACGCCTCTATCCCCTCGCCCATGCCGTTGGTGACGTAGAGCATCAGGTGGTCGGCCGTGGCGGACCAGTCGAAGTTGTCACCGAAGATGGCGTAGGCCGGCTCCAGCTGGGCTCCCAGGTCGTACTCGGAGCGGGAGCAGGAGCGGCCGGGCAGCAGCTGCCACTGCATCTCGGCGGCCAGGGTGAGCCGGTCCTTGCGGCGCGCCTGGAGGTACAGGTCGGTGTCGCGCTCGGCCACGTACACCTCGCGCCCCAGCACCTCGGCGATCTCGGCCAGTTCGGGCAGACACGCGCGCGCCGCGTCGCTCCCGGGCAGGGTCAGCGAGAGCACGCCGAGCCGGTCACCGCGTACGCTCACCGGCAGATGCACGCGTGCACGCCCGTCCCGCTCCTCCTCCCAGTACGGCTCCTGCGAGCCGAAGGCCCGTCCCTCCGGGCTGCCGTGCGCCGGCACGGGCTCCAGGGTGTGCGGCAGCACCGACACCGGCTGAAGGACCGTCAGGCCGTAGTCGGCCATGAACAGCTCGACGGCCTCAGCGTCGTACCGCTCGGCCAGGACGGCGCGGACGGCGTCGAGCAACTCGTGGGGAGCCGCTGTGCGCAGAGCGCGAGCAGCGGCTTCGAATCTGTTCACGATGGGAAATACACCAATCCTTCTCCGGAAGACCGTACGGGCTCGCTCACGAAGCCGGGCCCGGTGAGGAGCCGCGTCGGTCGTCCCGAGTCATCTGTTGCCGGTGCGGGCGCCTAGTACGCTGACAGGCACCACAGTGCCTGCGAGAGTGTGACCGTGACTGCCTTCCGCCGCCGCCCGGAGCCCGACGAAGTCGCCCGTGTGACCACCACGGCCGTCGAGTTGCTGGAGGTCGTGTGGGGCCGGGCCTCGACCGCGCCCACCTCCGCGTCCCAGCTGCGGGTGCTGCACATCCTCGAACACCACGAGGGCATCAATCTGCGCACCCTGGCCGAGTCCCTCGCGTCCACCCCGCCCTCGACCAGCAGGCTGTGCGACCGGCTGCAGGCCGCGGGCTTCGTCGAGCGGGTGGTGAGCCCGGAGGACCGGCGCGAGGTGCGGCTGCGGCTCAGCGGCCGGGGCCGCGCCTTCCTCGCCGACCTGCGCGCCCGCAGGGAGCGGGAGTTGCAGAAGGTCCTGGCGGGTATGCCCGCCGCCAAGCGCGTCGCGCTGCTGGAGGGACTGGAGGCGTTCTGCGCGACCGCGGCCACGCAGATACACGACGACACCCCGGACTCCGGCAACCGGACCGCCTGAAAGGCCGTACACGGCACCGTCGCCGCCACCGCCCTTCGGCGTTCGCGACCAGCCCACGGAGCGGTCTCCCACCGGAGCATTCCAGGTCCTTCCCCGCGTACGTCCGACACGGCTACTCTGTTGCCTTATGGCTATTGTTGTCAAACGACAACAGTTCTTCGGGTGCCCCCTGCCCCGCTTCATCCGGCCCTCGCGGCTGCCGGAACGGCGCAGCGGCGACCGGGGTTGTGCTGCACCAAGGAGAAATTCAGAGCGGTGGCATACAGACACCAAGCCGCATACGGAGTCAGCGCCGCGGCGGCCGCACGGTCGGTGCCGGCCATCCGGCGGACGAGCCGGGCGTTGCCGCCGTCCAGCAGCACCGTGCCCACCAGACCGCCGAGCGGGCTCCTCCGGCCGAAGAACAGGTGGCTCCACGCCGCGTTGAGCGCGAGATCGACCGTCAGATCGACCGCCAGTGCCGCGCGTTCACGGCCGCGCGCCCGGCTGAGCCCCCGGCCCGCGGCCCAGGCGATCGAGGCGTACAGCGGCGTCCACACCACCCCGAACGCCCAGGAGGGCGGCTGCCATGCCGGCTTGTCCAGCGAGCGGTACCAGGGGCCGCCCGCGTCGACCGCCCGGGCGCCCGCCACCGCGGTCGCGGTGACGGCGACGGCCGCGCAGGCCGTCCACGCGCCGCTGCCGCCCGCACGGGAGCGTTCACCGATGATTTTCATGACCTCCCCAATACCCGCTGAGGCGCGTCACATGGCGGCGGTCACCGTGTCGGGTGCGGTCGGCCCGGTGGAAATGTGTGGTGCGAGGATGACCCGATGCAGGCGGCTTCTGGGATGAAAGTGCACGTGACCCACCATGAGCAGACCTTCGTCGTCACCGTGCGCGGCGAAGTGGACCATGACGACGCCGAGGACTTCGACGCGGCGTGGGAGGCGGCCGATCGGACGGCGCTGCCCGTGACGGCGGTCGATCTGTCCCAGGTGAGCTTCGCCGACAGCATGCTCCTCAACGCTCTCCTCGAGGCCCGGCGCCGTCACCTGGCCGACGGCCGTGACCTCGTGCTCCTCGGCCCCCTGCAGCCGGCGGTCACCCGGCTGCTGACCATCAGCGGCACCATCGACCACTTCACCATCGTCGACGCGGGGCCCGGACCCGGCAGGGCGGACGCCGCCACATCATGAACGGGACTACAGCGGGTAGGCGGGTACGGCACGACGAGACCACTGTGTGATCAAGAAATACCGACCGACCACGCATGGAGACACATCCATGGCCATCACGATCAGGGGGCAGGCAGCGGATGAACCACGACAGGCGGCTCCCCTGCGGCACAGCGCGACCTGGGACCTGGCCGGAATCTCCATCTCCGACGCCCGGCACGCGGTCCGTGGCCTGCTGGCCCGGGCCGGCCATCGTCCCGACCACCGGCCGAGCCAGGACGCCCAGCTCGTGGTCAGCGAACTCGTCACCAACGCGCTCCGCCACGCGCCCGGCCCCGGCGCCCTCCTGCTGGAACTGACGCCCGGCACGGACGAGTTGTGGATCGCCGTCCATGACAGCTCACCCCGCCCGCCCGAGGTGCGGGCCGGTGACGCGGGAACCGTCGGCGGCCACGGGCTGCGCCTGGTCACGCGGCTGTGCGAGCAGGTGCAGACCGTCCCGTCGAAGCTCGGCAAGCAGGTTCTGGCTCGCCTGGTCCTGCGCACGCACGCCGGCTGACCCCGCCGTACGGCGCACCGGTCACGTCACTCCGGCTCCCCTGATTCCCTCGTCCGGCTCGGCCGTCCGGGTCCGCCCGGGGGTCACCGGAGCGGTGAGGTGGCCGAGGACGTTGGTTATGTGGAGCATGCGCTCCAGGACGTCCGGCCGGTTGTCGAGGTGGAGGGTGGCGCCGAGGGCGCTCGTACGGCGGTGGATCATCAGCAGGGCGGCGAGGCCCGAGGAGTCGATCCACGTCAGCTCGCTGAAGTCGAGGCGCACGTCGCGCCACGGCTCCTGCTCGCCCGTCAGGTGCCCGGTGACCGCGTCGAGCAGGTCGTCACTGGTGTCGTAGTCGAGTTCTCCGCCTACGCGCACGGTCAGCGTGTCGGGCTCACGGACGCAGTCGACGGCGAACTCGGCAGGGGACAGATCGGTCATGCGTGGGCGCCGGGGCCGGGGACGGAACGGGCGGGGCGCTCGCCCAGGACGGCGGTGCCCTCATGGATCAGGTTCGTGCTGCGGGGGAAGTCGCGCAGTTGGCCCGCGAGGATGTCCAGGCCGGTCACCAGCGACCGGGCCGGGACACGTCGGGCTTCGAGGATGTCGGCCGTCCAGTCGAGGAATCCGGTGAACAGGTCGGAGTCGTCGACGTAGAGGGCGGTGGCCAGGAAGTCGACGACATGGGCGATGTCCTCCGCGGTCCGCTCCCGCTGGGCGTCGTCGTATCCGCGCATGGCCGGGAAGCGGGACTCCAGTTCGACCAGCGTCTGTTTGACGAGCTGCGGGCGGGACTGGACGACCATGGTGTACTCCTGGTCGGCCAGGTGCGGCAGGTCGTCCACCGCCTGCCGGCTCACCGACGCGTCCGGGCGGGCCAGGCCCTCGTCCAGTACGGCGACCGCGCCGCGCGCGTCGGCCGCCCACCGGTCGGCGCCGAAGGCCTTGGCGTACCGGCCGTCGGGACCGAAGGCGCGGCCACCGGCCAGGACGGGGACGCCGACGGCCTGGCAGGCGGTGATGGCGGCGTGCGCGGTGGGCAGATGGGTGGGGATCGACCCGGACAGCAGGACCGCGTCGGGGTTGGTGTGGTGCAGGTGGGCCACCAGATGCGGGGTGGGGGTCTGGGCGCCGAGGTAGTCGACCCACCGGCCGCTGAGGGAGAGGACCTCGGCGACGAGCCGGGCCGGGAAGGCGTGCCACTCGCCGTCGACACAGCTCACCGTGACGCGGCCCCGCCGGGGAGCGAGGCCGTCGCCGTGGCGGCGCCTGACGTGGGCCAGGGAGGCGATGACCCGCTCGTTGATGGCGGTGGCGGCATGCTCCTGGGCCACGGTGATGCGGTCGGCGGCCCACTCGGTCCCGACCTTCTCCTGGACCGGCGCGATGACCTCCAGCAGCAGCGTCTCCTCCTCCACACCGTCGGCCATCGCCTGGTGCACGATCCTGGCGGCCGCGTGTTCCTCGCCGTCGACCACTGCCTGCCACAGCCGCTCCACCAGATCGGCCGTCGCGGGTAGCTGTCTCACGTGTTCCTCCTGCTGTCTCGGCCGCCCGCATTCCCGTTGACCACCGTGAGTGAGCCGGTTCTGGGCGCGCTGATGGCCACGGTGGCCATGTCGTCGTGCCGGCCCGGGCCGATCCACTGGGCGGCCAGCATCTGCACCCGCTCCACGACCGCTTCCGCCGGCATGCCGGCGCACTCGGAAAGCGCCCGGCGCAGGCGGTGTTCACCGAACAGTTCGTCGCCGAGCGGGCCGCCCCGCGCCTCGGTGATGCCGTCGGTGTAGAGCAGGCAGGTCTCGCCGGGTGCGAGGGTCGTCCGCACCGTGTTCGTCGTGACGGACGGCAGGGCGCCCACCAGGGTGCCGTAGGTGGACACTTCCTCGACCGTGCCGTCGGCGCGGACGGTCAGCGGCGGCAGATGGCCCGCGCTGGTCAGCCGCACCTGCGCCCGGCCGCCCCGGCGGCGCACCGAGGCCAGGACCACCGTCGCGAAGCGGGTGTGATGGGAGTTGAGCAGGGCGCCGTTGAGCAGGCCGAGCACCTGCTGGTGGTCCCCGGCCAGCGGCAGCAGGGCGTGCAGCGTGTTGCGGATCTTCCCGGTCAGCACGGCCGCGTCCAGGCCCTTGCCCGCGACGTCGCCCAGGACGACCAGGGTCTCCTGGGAGGGGTCGGAGCCGGGGTGGACGTCGTAGAAGTCGCCGCCGACCCGCTCGTGGTCCTTGGCCGCGCGGTAGCCGCCGGCGTACTCCACCCCGTGCACGCTGTGCAGCGAGGGGGGCAGCAGTTCCCGCATCAACGTGTCGGTGATGGTGGCCTGTTCGGCGTAGAGACGGGCCGCGGACAGGGCGGCGCCCGCGCGGGCGGCGAACAGCCGGGCGAAGATCTCCTCGCCCTCGGTGAAGGCCTGCTCGGTGCTGGAGCGCAGCAGGATCAACGCCCCGGCGGGCACGCCGTGGCCGGGCAGCGGGGCGACGATCACCGAGCCGACCGGTCCGGCGAAGCCGTCCGGGACCACCCAGTCGGGAATGCCGGCGGGGTCTATCCAGCGAGCCGGCACGGGCGGGAAGCCCTGCAGCGCCTCCGTCAGGCCCGGCACGCCGGAGACCTCTACCTTCCGGCTGATCTGGGTGACGGGCCCGCCCCGGCGCGCATAGGTCAGCGGGTGGCGCTTGCCCTGGGAGGGAGCGACGAGGACGGCGGCCTCGGCGAAGTGTTCCGCGGCCATGGAAGCGGCCACCTCCATGCAGCGCGGCACGTTCAGCGTGGACAGCAGCGCGCCGGAGATCTGGGAGAGAATCTCGGTCCGCATCTGAGCGTCGGTCAGCGCCGACTCGGCCAGGCGACGGTCCGTCTCGTCGACCAGCCACCACACCACGTCGCCATGGTCGCCGGGAGTGGGATGCGCCTCGAAGAAACGGTCGTTGATACGACCGCTCAGCGGACCGGCCGAGGCGCTGCGCGAGCCGTCGCCGAGGCGCTGGTGCGCATCCCAGAGCCAGGGCGGCCCCGTGTCGGGCAGTCGGTCACCGCTCTTCGTGCCGGGCAGGAGCAGCCGGGCCGCCTCGTTGACCCGCACAAGACCGCCGTGCCGGTCGACGACCAGCACGGGATAGGGAGCCTCGGCCCACGTCTCACCGGCCCCGGGGCCGGTATCGGGCGGGCGGGCGGCAGAACCCTGGTGAACAGACACAATCGGAGGCACGCTAGGTGCGCACCCCACCACCTTCCTGCCATAGAAAAAGATGCCTTACGGCAACCGTCTCGCACTCACCCCCGGGGCCGCAACCCACCGCCGCCGACGTCACCCGCACCCGGGCCCACGAGTCCGGCCCTCTTCGAAACAATGGTCAGGGCTCATAGGGGAGTTCGAACTCACCTGCGCCGGCACGCCCGCGCCGGGCGTGGGTTCCCGGTGCGGGCGTGCCGGCACTCGCGGGTTCAGCAGCCGGAGTCGGCGATGACGAAGTAGCCCGGGGAGGTCTCCTTCAGTGTGTGGGTGACGGCGACGTTGTACAGGCCCATGTTCTGGCCGGAGCCGTCGGCGTAGGTGTAGCCGACGCTCTGGTGGGCGCGACCGGCTTGCACCTGGCCGTAGTTGTTGTCGGTGCAGCACTTGGGTGCGGCGCCTGTCGTCGTCGCCGTGACCGGCGCGGACGACGCGCCGACGGCTCCGGCGGGATCGACCGCCGCGACGGTGTAGCGGTAGGAGGCGCCGGCGGACAGGCCGGTGTCGGTGTAGGTGGTGCCGGTCACGGAGCCGGCCTCGGCGCCGTCGCGGTAGACGTCGTACGAGGCGGCGCCGCTGACGGAGTTCCACGACAGCGAGGCGCCGGTGTCGGTGGTGCCGGTCACCGTGAGTCCGGACGGGGCGGGCAGGGACCCGGTGCCGCCCTGGCCGTCGCTGCCGTCCAGGCCCCAGAACTTCGCGGTGTAGTAGCTGGAGCAGATGTGGTCGAGGTAGTAGGTCCCCGTGCTGCCGCACTGGTCGGCGCCCGAACCGGGGTCGACGGCGAGACCGTGCGCCATACCGGAGACGGAGAACAGGGCGACGGCGGGCTCGCCGGTGCGGTCGTCGTAGACGCTCTCGGTGGTGCCGCCGGCGAGGGTCCGGGTGCTGGAGGCCGTCTGGCCGATGCCCCGGACGTCCGTCCACTGGTCGCGCAGCTCGGTGCCGTTGACCGGGGCGACGGTGGTGTCGGAGGACCCCTGCCAGACGGCGACCCGCGGCCACGGGCCGGAGTAC
The DNA here is from genome assembly GCF_053602155.1 of Streptomyces sp. NPDC004561. Taxonomy (NCBI): domain Bacteria; kingdom Bacillati; phylum Actinomycetota; class Actinomycetes; order Kitasatosporales; family Streptomycetaceae; genus Streptomyces; species Streptomyces sp. NPDC004561. Next base: position 49,618 of record NZ_JBSGDB010000002.1, on the reverse strand, counting down.
CCCGGGTAGGAGTTGCGGACCTTGTCGCCCCACTGCTTCGGGGTGAGGTTCTGGTCGCTGTACTGGCAGCCGGAGGCGGCGGTCTGCGTGGTGGCGCACTGCGCGGGGATGCCGGAGTCGACGGAGCCGCCGGCGAACACGTCCGGGTAGTCGGCGAGCAGGTCCGCGGTCATGCCGCCGCCGGCGGACAGGCCGGTGACGAAGACACGGCCGCGGTCCGAGCCGTACTGCGCCACGGCGGTGTCGACCATCTGCACGATCGAGGCCGCCTCGCCCTTGCCCCGGGTGTCCTTGGCCGAGTCGAACCAGCTGAAGCAGGACAGGCTGTTGTTGGCCGTGCCGGTCTGCGGGTAGACCACGGCGAAGCCCCACCGGTCGGCGAACTTCTGCCAGCCGGAGTGGGTGTGGTAGTCGCTCGCCGACTGGGTGCACCCGTGCAGGGCCACGACCAGGGGCGCGCCCGCGGGCAGGCCGGTGGGGGCGTACTCGTACATCGCCAGGTTGCCGGGGTTCGAGCCGAAGCCGGTGACCTGCTGGAGGGTGCCGGCGGCCGCCGCGCTCGGCGCGAGGGGGGTGACGGCGGTCAGGCCCGCGGCGAGGGCGCCCAGTGCGCCGGCCAGTGCGGTGCGCCGGAAGAATCCGCGCCAGGTGGAGGGAAGCATGGTGCGACTCCGATGAGGTGGGGGGAGAGGCGTGGGGAGCGTCGTACCGGCTTGCTGAAAACGGACCGTACGACCGGCCGGCCCGTCCGCGACATGTGAGGGACACCCAGGAGCCCGGTGCCCGGCGTGGCTCGCGCACCCATGGCGTCGGCGGTGCCGCTGTGACATGCGACGGGCCGGGCGCATGCACCCTTATCGGGTGTTCCCGGCGGGCAGGGTCCACCGGGGCGGCCGCCGGCCGCCGGCGCATGGCGATGTCACCCACCCCAGGTCCCGAAAATATGTGGGCGACCCACATGTCTCACCCCATGGTTCCTACCTACCGTGTTCGGCCATGGACAGCACCAAGAGCTCCGCCGAGGGCTCGCCCCAGCATCCCGGGCCCGGTGAGGGCGCCGCGTCCGGTCTGGCCTCGACCCGGTTCCTCACCGGCCGCAGGGCCCTGGTCACCGGTGCGGCCGGCGGGATCGGCCGGGCCTGCGCCGAGGGCTTCGCCGCGGCCGGTGCCGAGGTCTACGTGGTGGACCGGGCCGCCGAGGCCGCCAAGGAGGTGGCGGAGGCGATCGGCGGCATCGCCGTCGTGGCCGACCTCTCCGAGGCCGACGCCGTGGACGCGCTGCCGGACGACGCCGACATCGTGGTCAACAACGCGGGCCTGCAGCACATCGCGCCCGTGCACGAGTTCCCCCCGGAGCGCTTCACGCTGATCCAGCGGGTGATGGTGGAGGCGCCGTTCCGCATCCTGCGCCGCACCCTGCCCCACATGTACGCGCAGGGCTGGGGCCGGGTGGTCAACATCTCCTCCGTGCACGGTCTTCGGGCCAGTGCCTACAAGTCGGCGTACGTCGTGGCCAAGCACGCGCTGGAGGGCCTGAGCAAGGTGGTCGCCCTGGAGGGCGCCGCGCACGGCGTGACCAGCAACTGCGTCAACCCCGGCTACGTCCGCACGTCGCTGGTGGAGCAGCAGATCGCCGACCAGGCGCTCGCCCACGGCATCCCGGCGGCGGAGGTGGTGGACCAGGTGTTCCTGGAACGCACCGCGATCAAGCGCCTGATCGAGCCGGCCGAGGTCGCCGAGGCGGCGCTGTGGCTGTGCACCGAACGCAGCGGTTACCTCACCGGCAGCTCGATCCCCCTGGACGGAGGCTGGACGGCACACTGACGGACCGTCAACCCAGTTTCCCCTGCCGTCCGTTGCCGGCCCCGGCCGGTCCGGACGGCACCCGCGCCGCTGCCCCCGGCGCACCGCACCGGCACAACTCCCCCGGACTCGCTCCTCCGTCCCCCAGCGTCAGCCGGGTCCGGCGGTTCCGCTCCCATCCCCTCCGAGAACGGTGACAACCATGCCCAGCGATCACAACGCCGTGACCCGCCCAGGCGCCTCCGGAAGACCACGCGATCTGCGCAGGGTCGTCGCGGCCAGTCTCATCGGCACCACCATCGAGTGGTACGACTACTTCCTCTACGGTTCGGCCGCCGCCCTGGTCTTCGGCCGCGTGTTCTTCCCGGAGTCGGACCCGCTGACCGGCACCCTGCTGTCCTTCCTCACCTACGCCATCGGCTTCGCCGCCCGCCCGATCGGCGCCGTGGTCTTCGGCCACTACGGCGACCGCCTCGGCCGCAAGAAGCTCCTGGTGATCAGCCTGCTGATGATGGGCATCTCCACCGCCCTGATCGGCTGCGTCCCCGGCTACGGCACGATCGGCGTCGCGGCTCCCCTGCTGCTGACCCTCCTGCGCCTGGTCCAGGGCTTCGCCCTCGGCGGCGAGTGGGGCGGTGCGGTGCTGCTGGTGTCCGAACACGGTGACGCGAAGAGGCGCGGCTTCTGGGCGTCCTGGCCGCAGGGCGGCGCACCGGCCGGCAATCTGGTCGCCGTCGGCGTGCTCTCCCTGATGACCACCTTGCTCAGCGACGACGCGTTCAACTCCTGGGGCTGGCGGGTGCCGTTCCTGCTCTCCGCCGTGCTGGTCATGATCGGCCTGTGGATCCGGCTGTCCGTCGACGAGTCCCCGCTGTTCAAGGAGGCGCTGGCCAAGGCCGAGCGGCGCAAGGCCGAACAGCGGGCGGAGCAGCCGCCGTTCGTCGCGGTCGTACGCAGCCACTGGCGGGACATCCTGGTCGCGATGGGCGCGCGGATGGCCGAGAACATCTCGTACTACGTGATCACCGCCTTCGTCCTCACCTACTGCGTCGAGCACCTCAAGATCGACAAGCAGACCTCGCTGAACGCGGTGCTGATCGGGTCGGCCGTGCAGTTCTGCCTGATCCCGCTGTTCGGCGCGCTGTCCGACCGGATCGGGCGCAAGCCGGTCTACCTGGTGGGCGCGGTCGGCGTGGGCGCGTGGTCGTGGGCCTTCTTCGCCCTGCTCGACACCAGGTCGTTCCCCGCTCTGGTGCTGGCCGTCACCGTCGGCCTGATCTTCCACAGTGCCATGTACGCGCCTCAGGCGGCGTTCTTCTCCGAGCTGTTCGCCACCAGGATGCGCTACACCGGCGCCTCCATCGGGGCCCAGCTCTCCTCGGTGGCGGCCGGCGCCCCCGCCCCGCTGATCGCCACCGCGCTGCTCGGCGCCTACGGGGACTCCGCGCCGATCTCGGTGTACGTCGGCCTGGCCGCCCTGATCACCGTGATCGCCGTGGTCGCCGCCCGCGAGACGCGCGGCAGGGACCTGGCCACGATCGAGCCGGACGGCTCCGCGGCGCGCCCCGCCCCGGACCAGCAGACGGCGGCGTCCGCCGCGAGGTGGCCGCCGGGCCGGTTGCGTTGCCACCGCTCGCGCCGCAGCCGCCCACCGACAGGGCCAGGAGCACGCTGGCCAGCGGGGCGTAGATCCTGCCGCCTGTGTTGCGTTGCTTCACCGCACCGGTCTCCTGACTGCAAAGCTGACCTGACTCTGCTGGGAAGGTAACCGGGGCATGAAAGGCGAAGTTCAGCGGAGGGTGAGAATATGTCCAAAGCCGACAGCGCCCCCGGCACCATGCGGGTCATCACGGCTGACGCCCGGCAGGAGGCGGCCGGTGCGGCGGATGAAGGAATCGCGCCGCTGCTCTGACGAGTTCTGGTCGGACGCCACCCAGACGCTCACGCTCTCCCTGAACGGCTCGTCCAGCACCCTCGTCCACGACGACAGGACCGGCACCTGCGACCACGTCGCTGATCCCGGTCTGTCCGTCGGCCCCTTGGGCCCGCTCACCATGTTCGGCCCGCTCACCACGTTCGGCCCGCCGGCGTCGTCCCGGGGCGGGCCGGTTGGCGGAGCGCGCCGGAGGGCCGTCGGCACCTACGTCGCGGGCTTGGCCAGGAGTAGTTCGGTGTTGTGGTCCGCGGCGGCGCCGATGCGGGTGGCGGGGGTGGCGTAGGGGTCGTTGTAGGCGAGTTCCCGGTACAGAGCCGCAAGGCCAGCATCGGAGGTGTCGCTGAAGTCGGTCCGGTAGGGGGCTGCTGACTCGATGAGCGTGGTGAACAGCGAGAGGGTGCCGTCCTGGTTGTCGGCGATCTCGATGATCCGGGCGTGGTGCGGGTAATCGACGTGGGAAGCGGTGTTGATCTCCCAGAAGGCGCGCTCGGGGACGGCATGGCCGTGCGGGATGATCCGGTTGGCGTGGGTGTGCCCGTTGACCCAGGCCACGACGTTCGGGAAGCGCTGGAGGAGCGTGACGAGCTCGTCGCCGCTGTGCCGGGCTTCGAAGGGGTGGTACGGATCGGGCAGCAGGTTGCCCATCGTGCCGCTGGTGTGGTGGCTGAAGACGACGACGAGCCGGCTGTCGGATCCGCCACGTACCGCCTTGCCGTCGCTGTCGTACCAATGTCCGCTGTGCGCCTTGAGGACCGAGTCCAGCCAGTTCAGCTGTGCGGTGCCGAGTGAACCGTCGGCGAAACCCGCCCGGTTGGTGGTGTCAAGGCTGATGCCCAGGACGTCGTTGGGGAGGTCGAACGTGTAGTAGAGGTGTCCGCTGGTCACCGAGTCCTTGGTGAAGCCGTGGCCGACGGGGCCCGCACCTGTGTATGCGGGATTCAGGTGCGCCTGGGCGAATTCGGCGGGGGTGAACGGGTGGCGCCGCTCGTCTGGGGTGACCGTGCGGATCGAGCCGGCGCTGGTCAGCAGCTTGCTCAGCAGCAGCACGGCCTCCGCCGGGTCGTGCAGCACGGCGTCCGCCAGTTGTGCCGCGGTGGCGTCGTCACAGCCCTCCAGCTTGCGTGAGCCGGTGTAGAGGTCGTTCAGCAGGCCGAGGTCGGGCAGGCTGCCCTCGATGCTGTCGTCGTGGTTGCCGACCGTCGTGTACCAGGGGACGCTCAGGCCGGGTGCGTCGAAGGGGCGGATCGCGCCGCTCAGGAAGCCGGGTATCTGCGGCAGGCCCTTGGCCTTGTAGGCGTCATGAAGGGACGACTCGGGGTTCCAGTACTGGGCGCTGCCGGAGTTCTGTACGCCTTCGTAGCGGGCGAGGTCGCCACTGTTCGGGGTGATCCGGCCGCCACTCATGACCGTCAGGTACCAGTCGAGCTCGATCCGCTCGTGGTTGTCGGTGTTGTCGCCGGTGGCCATGACCAGGCTGAACGGCAGGCCCGTGTAGGGCCCTTGGCGTACCTGGTTGACCCGGTCCACGAGTGACGAGGCACCGCGCACGGTCAGCGTCTCCTGTGGCCGGTGCGCGCTGTCGTTGAACCGGGCCAGGTACTCGAACCGCAACGGCGACTCGGTGTCCGCCAGATGCAGGTCGGTGAACTGCACGAATGAGGCAAGCCCGGTCCGCCGGTCGTCCCGCCCGGACGCGGCACCGGCCAGCTCGGCGCGCACCACGAGCGGCCAGCCCGTCCCTGCCACCAGCCGCTTGTACGCACTGTCGCCGGACGGCGTGGCCACCTGTTCCAGCGTGGTCCCGCCGGTCCGGATGGCACGCGCGGCCGTGGCAGCCAGGGCCCGGTCCTGGGCACGCGCGCTGCTCGGCGTCAGCAGCGGCCACAGGGTGGCTCCCGCGGCTGCTGCGGATGCTCCCGACACGAACCGGCGACGGCTCATTCCGCTCATGAATCCCCCTGTACATGGCGGCAGTTGAGTGTCACGCCCGACGGTCGAACGCGTCCGCCGGAGCCACCTTACTGACGGGTAGACAAGTGTCCAGAGCGCGCGGGGAAACTTGAGGGAAACGGGGAGAACGGGGGTACGGTGGCTCGCGGTTGTGGTTGTGGCCCCCGTACAGGCCGACGCGCAGGCGCGGGCGACGCCGGAGCGGGCGCTGCTCGGGGAGTAAGGACGCTGCCTCTCCGCCAACTGGCCGGCCAGCGGCGGAGCCTGGCACACGTTTCTGGCCGCGTATGACGAGCGCGGTGGCGGGGTCGGGTTCGAGTTTGTGCAGGCGCTGTCCTGCGGCTGCCTTGGCGGGGTTGGGGTGGGGTCCGGCGTCTGCGATGCGGTAGCCGTAGGGTGCTCGCCCGCCGAGGTAGCGGCCCTGGAGCTTGGGCCGGAAGCCCATGGCGGTGCGTACCCGGATCTTGATGCGGTTGCGTTCGCCTCTGCCCATGCCGCCGAAGACGGACACCGATGCGCCCGGAGCTCGCCAACCACTATGTGACCCTGGGCTGCTCCAGACGCCGGATGGCAGCGTAGTTGGCATACGGTGCGCGCCTTCCAAGTCCTTGGGTTGCTCGCCCAGTACTCCGGCTGTAGATCGTGATCTTGCTGGTCGGGTACCACGTCCCGGGCCGAACTGATCCCGGTCTCGATTGGTCCGGTCCGATGTGCTTGCGGCCTCAGCTGGATTGGTCAGTGGAGAGGCTGGTTGCGCTGTCCGTGCCGTAGAAGCGGCCTTGATCGCACAACGCGTCGATCTCGGCGTTGTCTTCCTCGCTCAGTTGTGCATCCAGCGCGACGCTGATGACGCGTCGGGCGCGGGCCAATCGCCGGGCGACATCCCAGTCGGCGATGAATGTGCCGACGGTGGACTCGTCGGCGGTTCCGGATGCCTGGCGGGATCCGAGCCGGTCGAGGGAAACGACGAACTCGTTCAGGTCCTGCAGTACTGCGACGACCTCGCTGAGGGGCATGCGGATCTCTCGGGAGGACATGTCCATCAGCCGATTCAACTCCAGAGCTGGTGCTCGGGCCCAGACCCTGATCTTGCTGGTCGGGCCGGTCAGGGGACGGGTGCGGCCACCGGTGATCATCGGTGTGTGAAGACAGAAGATCAGGCGGTGGCCGCAGGTCACAGCATAGATCCTGCCCGCTGGCAGGAAGCGTTCGAGGTCCTGATGGGCCGTATCGCGGGACGGTTCGTCCGGGTGGAACCCCGGCGCCGGGCACGGGCGTTCGTGCTCGGACTGTTGTCGGACCTGCCGCGCAAGAACTGCTGGACACTCGCAGAGCAGGCCGGGGACGCGAACCCGTACGGTCTGCAACACCTGCTGTCGAGGGCCAAGTGGGATGCCGACGCGGTACGCGATGACATCCGCGGCTTCGTCGTCGAGCACCTGCACCACGAGGATGCGGTGCTGGTCGTGGATGAGAACGGCGACCTGAAGAAAGGCATGGGCACTGTGGGGGTGCGGCGCCAGTACACCGGCACTGCCGGGCGCATCGAGAACTCCCAGGTCGCCGTCTACCTTGCCCGCGCTGGACGTCGGCGTCCCCGCAACCTGGGTGGCCGGCGACGAGGTCTACGGAGCCAACCCGCATCTGCGCACCGCCCTGGAGAAACGGCGGGTCGGCTACGTACTCGCCGTCGCCCGTGACCACCAGATCACCACCCACGCGGGCACGTTCCGCGCCGACGCCCTGATCAAGAAGCTGCGCGGAGAGCCTAGCAGAAACTCTCCGCCGGCGCCGGGGCCAAGGGGCACCGCTTCTACGATTGGGCCCTGGCCGACCTCGCCGACGACCGCCCTGGCCACCACCAGTTGCTCGTCCGGCGCAACCGACGCACCGGCGAACTCGCCTTCTACTGCTGCTACTCAGCCGCCCCGGCACCGCTGTCCACCCTGGTGCGCGTCGCCGGACGCAGATGGACCATCGAGGAGACCTTCCAGTCCGGAAAGGGCCTAACTGGGCTGGACGAACACCAGGTCAGACGTTGGACGTCCGGGCACCGCTGGGTCACCCTCGCGATGCTCGCCCATGCCTTCCTCACCGTCGTCCTGAGGTCTCGCCTCAACGGCCGCGAACCGGCGCGCCCTGAGTTTCGGCGTTGTCCGGTGTGGTACGCACCCGTTGGTGTCAGGTGCTGGTGTCAGAAGAAAACGCAGGGCTTGACAGGTCTAATTTAGCTCTCGCCGCGCACCTGGGACGCCAGGTGGCGTTTGAACATCAGCGCTGACCTGACCGCCTAGGGTCATGACGTTCAGGGTCGCAGAATTCTCGTTGGCGATCGCGCTCTCTACGCGTGCGACTAAGGTCGTGAACGCTTCGTTGTCCGAGAGTCCCGAATAGGGCCCCACCTTGGTCTCGAAGTAGATCCGTTCATGGCCGAGGAGTTGTTCAGTCGATCTGTAGTTCTTCCACTGTTCGCGATAGCGGTAGACGCTCTCCAGCGAGACAGAGCCGACAACGATCAGGCTCAGCACCGTGGCGGTAAGTTTGGCGAATGACAGGTCGAGGTTGACTAACACCGGGACCAACGCTCCTCCTACCACTGAGATCGTCCTCATCCGGAGGTGCATCGCCTTCGTCTTGACGGCCTTCTTGTCGTACCACTCCTGGTACTGCGTCAGCCTTCCCTCTACGTACTCCTGCACCCCGACCACGGGACGGGAGACTGCGGGGTGAGCTTGGAGTGACTGTTGTCCGTCATCCGCTGCTGGCATGCGTGGTAGTACATCGGCGGCGAGACAACACAGTCAACCCGCCAGTTCGCTCCGTTACCACTAGCTTGGAAGATCGCGTATGCGGATCGGGGCTGGGCTGGTGAGACGCTGACCTGCGTGTCCCCGATTGGCTTGCCGACGTTCCCCGTGGTTCCCCGCCGCTCACCATCTGATCAGGCACGTGAGGATATCGCTGGACAGCGAAGTCGAGCGGCTGGACCATCGTGTTCATGATTCTCTTAGCACCAGCAGCACTGGTGGTTTTGGGGTTCCTCGTCTTCGGTGTCCTCATCGACCGACGCGCACGGCACCGGGGGAGTACGAACCGAGACAGTCGCAGCATGGAGCTCGATGCACGGGAGGCCCGGCGCGATCTGCGCGCCTGGAAGCGCGGGGCCATGGGCAACAGCGGTGAGGATCTCTCCTGGATGAACCACCGCGGGCGATGAGCCCATCGCGGTGCTGCTGCGGTCACGTTGACGCACCAGGTCGGCATGCCAGGGCCTTGAACACGCGGCCGGCTCACCGTCATCGGCGGCCCCTCACCGTAGGAATCGCGTTGCGGGCACCCACCCAAAGGTTGGACCGTGATCGCCGTGTGCCGTCCGAAGCCCGTCATCGACTGCGAAGACTTCGTGTTGCGTCGTTGGCGGCCTCAGGAGGACTTCCAGACCCTGTTCCAGTTGATTGAAGAGTCACTTCACCATCTGCTGCCGTGGATGCCCTGGGTGGCTGGCCACAGCCAGCAGGCCACCTCCGACTTCCTGGACCGTTGCGACCCGGATTGGCGTACCGGCCAGGCGTACCACTATGCAATCAGCGACGAGGGAAAGCTGGTAGGCAACTGCTCCCTGTTCCGTATCGCCGATACGCGCGGTCGGGAGATGGGCTACTGGCTACACCCAGCCGCCACAGGCAGAGGCCTGGCCACACGAGCAGCGGCAGCCATGACGAAGGAAGCATTCGCGCTGCCAGGCGTCGAGTACGTACAGATAGTGCATGACCTGGCCAACACCGCCAGCGAGACGGTCCCCCGACGCCTGGGCTTCACGCAGGTGGGGTACAAGCCTGGCGAGCAACCGCTGGCATCATCCGAGAGCGGCACAGACGCAGTCTGGCAGCTATACGCCACCGGCCCGTAGATCGATAGGACCGGTACCGGAAACGGGCCGCTCTGGAGTCGACTCAAGCCCTGGTTGCCATGTCCTGCACCTTGGACACGCGGTCGGCGTAGCGACTTTGGCCGGGAGATTCGACGACCGAGTCAAGCCGCCTGCGGGACCGGAGTGGCCATCGAGCGGAAGAAGTGAGAGTGCTCTGACTGGGGACGGTCGGCGGGGTGGCTGCTGCGACGGTTGGACGTGGGTGACGTTCGGAACCGTCCTGCACAGCCCCGTCAGGCGGCAGCGGCTCGCAGGTCCGATGCCGACAGCAGCGACAACAGTTCGATGCCCTCGGTCGCGAGGGCGTCGGCACCGCCTTGCTGGCGGTCGATCACGCACAGGGCCTCGTGCACCTGAGCGCCCAGACCACGCAAGTCCGCGGTCGACAGCACGATCTGTCCTCCGCTGGTGACCACGTCCTCGACGACCAGTACCCGGCGTCCCTCGATGTCGGCACCTTCGGCGAGACGGCAGGTGCCGTAGGGCTTGGCCTGCTTGCGCACGAACGCGCACGGTAGACCCGTGTGTCGGCCGAGCGCGGTCACCACCGGGATGCCGCCCATCTCCAGGCCGGCCAGGACCTCGGTGCCGGTGGGCACCAGCGATGCCATCTGCCGGGCGATGTCATCCAGCAGGACCGGGTCCCCCTCGAACCGGTACTTGTCGAAGTACTCCGTGGCAGTACGTCCGGACCGAAGCGTGAACTGCCCTGTGAGATGGGAGGCGGCATGGATACGGCGAGCGAGATCGGAATGTGTCACAGGAGTCCAGTCTTCCATCTGACCGCCTGTCGGGCCCCTCGAAGTCGGCTTCAGCCTGGCTGAGATCGGCAACTACTGGGTGCGCCGGTCTCGGCGGCTGAGTGGCGCGCGCGGTGCACGGCGAAGGCCGGTGGTGGGGGTCCCGCCGCCGGCCTTCTTCAGCCGAGCACCGGTTCAGTACGTCACTGGCAGCTCTGGCCGGTGTTGACGCAGTCGGCGATCGTGGACGCCAGGTTCCCGGTGGTGACGCTGATGAAGTCGTCGTGGTCGGTGATCGGCTTGTGCAGTTGTTCCGGGAAGCCGTCGACCGCGTAGGCGTTCTTCACCGTGCCGTCCGCCTGGACGACCGGCTGCGGCACGTCGTACACCAGGCGCATCGTCAGCTGGGGGATCGCCTTGAAGCCGTTGGGGCAGGCTCCGCTCGCGGGGTCGGCGGAGGCCACGTGGGTACGGTGGTTGGCGCTGTCGATGTTCTGGCCGTCCCAGCAGCTCTGGAAGGCGAACGTACGGACCACCTGGCTGCCTTGGGGGCAGATCGGGTACTTGTCCGTCAACTGGACCTTGTCCTCGAATCCGGTGCAGCTCCAGTGCGCGTTGGCGTTGGCCGGGCCGTTGGTGAAGGCCTTGGCGTCACCGGTGATGATCCGCAGGAACTGCGGCATCGCGACGACCTTGCTCACCGGGGAGCCGACGTACTTGATCTGCGCCTGCTGGGCCACGAGGATCTTGCCGACGTTGAGGTCCTTGCCGCCCCCGTCGTTGTTGGCGTCCTGCTCCTGCGTGCCGTCCTGTTCGCGGATGACCGGCCAGTAGTACGCCGACAGGTCGTTCTGGTTCTGGCAGCTCGTTCCGCCCTGCAGGAACGTGTCGTTGCTGGCGAACGCGTCGACCTTCTGGTTGCCGACGTAGTCGTGCACGTGGTGCGCACCGTTCGTCACGCCCGGCGCGACGATGACGTTGTCGCTGTTGTGGTTCTGGTTGTCGTTCACCCCGCAGTTGGTGACGAACTCGCCGGTCGAGGCGTCGGCGGTCTGGTCCGGCTTCTGCTGGACGTTCGGGGAGGCCTGGGTGATGTCGACGAAGTCGTCCGCGGACGGACCGTCGCCGCCCTGGCCGCCGTTGCCGCCCTGCTGCTGGCCCCCGTCGCCGGTCTGGCCGTCGCCGGGACTCGCGGTATCCCCGCTGTTCGGCTGGCCGCCGGCGTTCTGGCCGGTGTCGTTCCCCGAGGCATCGGCCTTAGTCTGGTCGGGGGCCTGCGTCGTGCAGGCGGCCAGCCGGCTCAACTCGTGGTCGAAGCTGCCGCCGACGTGCTGGATGTCGGTCCTGATACGGCCGATCGTCGCGGTCCGCTTGTCCTTGAGGGGGCCGACGATCGCGTTCTGAACGTAGCTCGGGTCCTTCGACTGCGCGTCCCGGGTGGAGGCGAGCCGGGTGTAGGCGGGCGGTGACCTGTTTGTCGAGGTTCGCCAGTTCCTGGTCGACGCCTTTGCGGGCGGCGCCCGGCACGTTCGTCAGCTTCTGGCCGACGTCCGGGCAGGAGATCGTCGACACCTGGGCGGACGCGGCCTTCGTGCGATTCCCTCCCCACGCCTGGTTGTTCGACTCATGCGCCGAGGCGTAGTAGTTGGCCCAGACCAGCCCGCCCCCAGCGAGCGCCAGTGCCGCCGATGCGGCTATGGCCTTGGTGGCCAGCGGCATACGCCGTTTTCGTGTATTGCGTTTCATGGAACTCCTCCGACTTTTCCTTGCGGGGCGGCATCGATGCGTCGAACGGGAGTGAAGCGGCCCCTCTCGGATACGGAGTCGATCGCAAGGGTGTTCAGTCGGATCCCAAGTCGGTCAGCGGTCCTCGGAAAAGCCCGGGTGTAATTCGCTGAAGGCACTGAGAGTTGTCACGCCCTTACAAGTTGTCGGCGTACTTTCGCCGCTCAGCGACCGCCTCTCCGGCGAGGTGACAGTGCAGGTCAGAGGCGACGGTGGGGGAATCGGGCCGAGTAACCTTGAGTCACTTACCGCAACGGCAGGAGAAATGAGAATATCCCCGCCAAAGGAGGGCGAGGTTCTGGCAGCTTTCCTTCTCGTCGAAGCCTGCCCAATCTCCCTGTATGACCCGCGTTCGCGCAGGGCCACATCCGGGTCGGGTGGAAGATGAAGCCGGACCGTCCCGGTCCATGGGAGAGAGCCACGGGACGGTCCGGCAGTCTCAGGCGGGCGGGGCCCCGCAGTTGGGCAGGGACGAGTCGGCGGAGGGTTCATTCGTCGACCCGTCGGTCAACGCGTCAGACGAGCGCGTCGGCGGCATGGGGAGCGCGGCGGCGCAGCGGAACACCGCGCTCGCCCGGACGGCGGTTCGGCACCATGCCCAGGTACTCCAGGGTCTCGTCCGCGCTGGACCAGTACTCGCCGATCCGGTAGATGCGCTTGGCCTCGCCGGTGGTGGCGACGTCGCGGCCCAGTTCGTCGGCGATGCGGACGAGCTGCTCGACCTGCTGCACGGAGGTGATCCGCTCCTTGCGCGGGGCCCACAGATTGTCCTCGATGCCGACGCGGACATGCAGGCCGAGCGCGATCGCGATGGCGTTCATCGGCAGCGTGGAGCGCATGATGCTCTCGATGGTCAGCACCGCCCCGTCCGGGGTGCGGCGGGCGAACTCGATCAGGTCGGCGGGGTGGACGCCGGAGGCGCCGCCGCCGATGGCGACGTAGTTGAGGTTGAGCGGGCCGGTGTAGGAGCCGTTGCGGATCAGCCGCTCCACGGTCTCCAGCTGCGCGATGTTGCCGAGCATGAAGTGGGGCTGGATGCCGTTGGCGGTGAGCCGCTCGAGATGCTCCAGGTAGAACTCGGGCCCGGCCTCGATGTACATGTCCCGGTAAGCCTTGTAGAGCCAGGGGTTCTGCATGGACGTACCGGCGATGTCCTCCTCGGAGAGCATCTCGGTGATGTTCATCTGGCTGGTGTTGATCGCGATGGTCACCTGGTCGGGCGTGGGTTCGAGATCGGCGAGCAGGTGCCGGGTGTCCAGGTCGAGCCACTTGGCGGCATCGCCCTCTTCCTCGGGGGCGAAGGAGATCGACCCGCCGACCTGCAGGATCATCTCCGGCACGGCCTCGCGCAGCCGGGCGAGCATCTCGTTGAACAACGAGAGCCGCTTGGAGCCGCGGCCGTCGTGCTCACGCACATGGATGTGGAGCAGCTGGGCGCCGGCGTTGTAGCAGTCCACGGCCTTCTGGATCTGCTCGTCCATGGTGACCGGGATGTCGTCGCTGTCGCCGGGCAGCCACTCGGGACCGTAGGGGGCGACCTGGATGACCAGCTTCTCCTGGTTCTCGGGCAGCAGGGAGTCGTCGAGGAAGTGCATGTCGTGCCTCCGTGATGTGATGCGTGATCAGGTGGTGCGGGGCAGTGATCAGGTGGGCTCGCCCTCGGGGTGCTCGCGGGCGGCCAGTTCCTCGACCAAAATCGGGACGCCGATGTTGCAGGCATGGATGCCCACCAGCGTGGCCAGCTTGAGGACTTCGAGGATCTCCTCGCGCGTGGCGCCGAGCTTCAGCGCGGTGCGGATGTGGCGACGGACACCAGGGGCGTACATGTGGGTGACAGCCGCGTCCACAGCGATGCAGAGCAGTTCGACGGTCTTCGGCTCCAGCACGCCGCTCTCCCACGGCTGCATGGCCATGGCCATGAACTGCTCGGTCCAGGCCGGGTCCGCGTCGTGCAGGCCGTCCCACAGGGGGTTCCAGGCGCCGCGGTCCCGCATCCGGTCCACCACCGGGGTGTGGGCGACCGGGGTGGAGTCGGCGGAGGCCGGGGTCGGCCCGGCGGGTGGGTGCTCGCTGGGGTTGTTCATCAGACGGTCGGCTCCATCTCGTGGTCGGTCGGCGGCGTCGCCGCCCGGACGCCACCGGAGACGGCGGCACAGTCCTTCTCGTAGGTCCGCGAACCGAGCCAGAAGGCCACGGCCGCGAGGAGGCAGAACACCGGCATGACGGCCAGCGCGGTGCGCAGCCCGAAGGTGTCCGAGAGCCATCCGGTCAGGACCGGTCCGACAGCCAGCCCGAACAGGTTCTGGACCAGCACGACCATGCCGACGGCGGTGGCGCGGACGGAGGGGATCACGACGTCGACGACGGCCGCGGGAGCGGTGCCGAGGGTGGCGGCGAGCGGAAAGCCGGCGGCTACGATCAGCGCGAACTGCGCACTGCCGGGCGCGAGGCCCGCGAAGGCTCCGCTCAGCGCCGCCCAGCTGACGGCGGCGGTCACCGCGGGGACCAGCAGCCGGTGCCCCGGACTGACCGCACCGCGTCGGTCGGCCACATGAGCCAGGACGACGGCTCCGACGACGCCGGCCAGGATCACCAGCCCGGCCCTGGTCCCGGCCTGCGTCGAGGAAAGCCCGTAAGCCCGGCTCAGATAGCTGGGCAGCCAGGTGTAGAAGGTGGAGAGCACGACCAGGTTGAGCGCTCCGCCCAGGTAGCACCAGATCGCGGTCCGTGCCGAGAACAGTTGGCGCAATGTCGAGCGCAGGCGCGGCCCGGGTGCGGTCGCGGGAGGGTCCGCACCGGGGTCGACACTGGCGTGGGGGTTCTGCCGCGCTTGTCCGGCTGCCTCCGGAGTGCGGTAGTCGCGCACTCTCAGGAAGAGCAGCGCGAGGAGCAGACCGGGCACACCGAAGGCGCCCAGGGTCACCCGCCAGCCCAACCGCGCGATCATCAGTCCGCCCAGCACCGCCCCCAGCAGCGTGCCCAGGGGGCCCGCGGCCTGGAACGCGCCGAGCACCGTGGCCCGCCGCCGCTGGGGGAAGTAACTGGAGAGCAGCGCGGCGCCCGCCGGTCCGTAGCCGGCCTCACCGGCACCGAGCAGCGCACGGCCGCCGAACAACTGGGCGTAGCTGCCGGAGACGGCGCATCCGAGTGCGGCCAGGCTCCACACCCCGCCCATCACGGCGATCGAACGCACCCGTCCCCAGCGGTCCGCCAGCCGTGCGGTGGGCAGCGCGACCACCGCGATGGTGATCGACACCACGGAGACCAGGGATCCGAGCGCGGCGTCGGAAAGCCTCCACTGGTGCTTCAAGTAGGGGAACGCCGAGACGATGATCTGCCGGTCGAGGTAGTCGGTCGCGGCCAGCGCGATCACCATCGCCGCGAGGGCCCGGGCAGAGCGCCGGGAGACCAGGTGGGCGGCGGAACCGGAAGCATCCAGGATCAGCGACGGCCCGGTGCGCCTCGTCGATCTGCCCATACGCGTGTATCTGCCCATACACGTCCTCCAGTTGGGGTCACCGTATCCGTCCGGGGTGACCATGAGAGTAGGCGCGCACGCCCATAGCTGCTTTGCGTAGAGTGGCAATTGACTTTGCATTTCGTGGCATTGGAGAGAGGGGCCTTCCGGATGGCGCGTTTCATCCGCAATGCCGTGCTCAACGGCTACGTCGAACTGGTACGCACTCTGGGCGGCGACCCGTTGGCGCTGCTCTCCGCCGTCGGGCTCGACGACTCCCACCTCTCGGCGCACAACGCCTGGATCCCCATCGACGCGGTGGTCGAGCTCTTCGAGCTCTCAGCCGCGGCAACGGGATGTGACGACTTCGGGCTCAGACTCGGCGAAGGCCGCCGCCTGTCCAACCTCGGCCCGATCAGCCTCGCCGCCCGCGAGGAACCCGACATCCGCAGCGTGCTGACCATGATCATGCGCTACCAGCACCTGCACAACGAGGCACTGCGCAGCCGCCTGACCGAGTCCAACGGCCTGGCCTGCGTCCAGGTGGAACTCGACCTGAGTCATCCGCAGCGATCCCGCCAGGCCATCGAGTTGCTCGTCGGCGCCCTCCTCCGCTACCTGCGCAACCTCATCGGCGACGGCTGGTGTCCGGTCGCGGTCCGCCTCACCCACGACGCGCCTCCGGACACCGCGGGGCACCACCGGGCGCTCGGCCCCCACGTCCGTTTCGGGCAGGCCGACAACGCGATCGTCCTCTACGCGGGCGACCTCGACGCACCCAACACACTGGCCGACCCTCTGCTGCGGCCCTTCGCGAGGCAGTACCTGGAGTCGATCGCGTCCCCCAGGTCCACGGCGGAGGTCGAGCGCGTCAAGGACCTCATCGAGGCACTGCTCCCCAGCGGACGTTGCTCACTCAAGCATGTGGCGCAGAGTCTCCGCGTCGACCGCAAGACCGTGCACCGGCACCTCGCCGCCTCGGGCGAGACGTTCTCGTCGGTCCTCAACTCCACTCGCGTGCACCTCGCGAAGCAGTACGTCGAACACCAGGGCCGGCCGCTGACCGAGGTCGCCGAACTCCTGGGCTTCGCCTCGCTCAGCACCTTCTCCCGTTGGTTTCGCGACGAGTTCGGCACCAGTCCCCGGACTTGGCGCGCCGAGCGCCGGCGCGAGGGCAACGGCGCGGCGGCACCGCCCCATGCCTCACATCAGCCGCCGTCCCGAGGTTCAGCTGTTGCGTGAACTCGGCGGCGCGCTCGATATCGCCGTCCTCCGCGTTCGTCCCCTGGCCCAACCTTCTCCGTCGCGCGCGCACCGCGAGGCACGAGAGGCGCGCGCGGCCCGGGGGCCTGCCCCTCCGCCGTGTTCGCCGGATGCCCGCACGATCCGTGGGTGGCCGGGCCGTCCGGACCATCGAGGTGTAGCTGCCAGTTGCCACGTCACCCGGCGGAGTGCGTCCTCACCCCGGGTGTCCTCGACCGGCCGAGTGCCGCGAGTACGAACGTGACGCTGATGAGCAGGGCCCAGGCGCCGAACTTGCCGACGCCGACGGGCTGCCAGCCGTGCAGCTGGTACGGGTAGCGCCAGGCGCCCACATAGGTGGCGAGGTTCTCCGCCACCCAGAGGAAGAACCCGATCAGGACGAACGACAGCGCCAGCGGCATCCGTCGGCCTACCCCGCGCACCGTGAAACGCACCGAGCTGCCCGCGGTGACGGCCACGAGGAGGGCCGCGAGGAGCCAGCGGGCGTCGGGCAGCCAGTGGTGGCTGAAGAAGTTGACGTAGACGCCGGCGGCCACCAGCGCCGTCGCGCGGGGCCGGTAGCCGTACAGCTCCAGCTCGAACAGGTGCCAGGCCCGACAGACATAGCTGCCGACGGCCGCATAGAGGAAACCCCCGTACAGGGGAACGCCCGCGAACTTCAGCACGGCTGGCTCCGGGTAGCTCCACGAGCCCTGCGAGACCTTCACCAGCTCGAACGCGAGGCCGATGACGTGGCAGGCACCGATGACGGCGACGTCCCGGCCGCTCTCCCAGCCGCGCCGCCAGAACAGCAGCGTCAGCAGCACGCCGTAGCCGACGAGCAGGTCGTAGCGGGCCACCGGTAGCCGTGGCAGCAGGGTCGATGCCGCCACTCCGGACAGCAGGGCGATGGCGAAGGCACAGGCCCGGATCTGCGTCCAGGTGAAGCCGAGCAGCTGGCCGGTCAGGGAGGCCGGGGTACCGGCCGGTCTTGTAGTCAGCATGGTGTGAAGGAGTACGGTACGCGGCCCCCTTTCGGTTGCCTGACCTGTCAGCAGTCTCGGGGCCAGAGGGTGAATGCGCCGGGGGCGTTCATCCAGTCGAAGGTGGTGACGCTGGAGTGGCCCTGCTCGGCGAGGTACTGGACGCGCTGGGCCGCGGCGGTGGGGTCGGGGTTGGTGTCGTCGAGCGTGGGGACCACGCTTTCGGCCGAGCCTTCTACGGTGAGGTAGTGGCTGTGGCAGTACCACGACATGGCGTATCCGTCGTTCAGCCAGCGGGTGGCCTGGGTGTCGAAGACGACGAACCAGGGGCGCAGGTCGGCGTCGTAGAGGAGACGCGGGTCGCCGTTCGGGCTCGGTTTGGTCATGGCAGGCCACATGGAGGCCTCCGAGAGCCGGCCGGCTGCCGACAGGTCGGCCAGGTGCTGGGCGTATTCCTGTTCGGTGGAGAGGTTGTCCAGCTTGTAGCCCGCGAGCTTGTTCTCGATGGTGCCGGTGATCGGGAAGACGATGAATTTCCCTCGGAGCTGGTTCCAGGTGGGCCAGGCTCCGGCCTTCGCCGCGGCGTCGAGGGTCGCGTAGGTGGTTCCGAGCATGTCTGCGGGAGTGAAGAGGTTCCCGGCACCGAGGTGTCCGGCCACCAGCTGGTCCAGTTGGGCCGGCCCCATTCCGGCCTTGGACCGGAAGCCCCATTTGAGTTCGAGCTTGATGTAGACGGGGTCGTGACGGGGGTGTGCGTCGCTCCAGGCCCTGAGATCGTCGAGGCAGGTTCTGAGGCTGCCGTTCTCCCAGGTGGTCTTGAAGACGCCGGATCCGGTGGTGTAGGTGCAGTTGTTGTCGTTGACCAAGGGGTCGGAATGGCTGACGATCCATCCGCCGGGATCGCCGTAGGTGCTGTAGGTGTCGATCTCCAGCAGGTGCGCTCCGAGGTCGAGGCCCGTGGTGATCGACTTGGACTTGCTCCTGTCGTAGGCGTTGTGCAGTCCGGACGCGGCGATCTGGTCCAGGGGAACACTGTCGAAGGCCGATGTGTCTGCCGCCGTCCTGACCGTGGCGGCGTGGCCGGGCGTGGTGAAGGCCTGCGCCGAAGCCAGGCCGAGCAGCACGGTGGCGGCCAGAGCACAGGCCCTGCGGCGCCATGGACGAACTTCCGCTCGGGCGGGGGGCATCGGGGCTCCTTACGTCAGGGAGAGTCGTGTGCGGCGCGATCCGGCAAGCAGGTTCGCTCGCTCTGCCGTCGGCTGCGCGCCGGTCAGGGCTTGGCGCACCGTTCTCGTGACTCCGCGGCTGCCCAGGTGAAGATGCCCTGGGCCATCAGGGAGGCCTCGGACTCGGCACGTGCCTGGTTGACGTCGGCGCGCGCGGCGTGCACGGCGGTGTCGTCGGGGGCGGCCTGTACCGCGAACTCCGCGAGGTGGCCGGCGATCCTCAACTCGCCCGCGTCGGCGTAGCGTCGGGCCGCGTCCGACAGCGCGGCCGCACCGCCTGCGAGGTCCGCCAGCGCGGTGGAGAGCCGGCCGTCAGGAGCCGGTTTGAGGTGTGCGGGGTTGCCGTCGTACCAGCCGGCGTAGCGCCGCCACAGGTTGCGCACGATGAACTCGGGTTCGTCGTACTTGGCTTGCAGGTAGATCCGGTCGGCAAGGTGGGCGGGCGGGCGTACGGTGTGGATGAGATCGTCCAGCCGCGCCCCGGAGTTGAGCCCGTCCAGTGTCTGCTCGACCAGGCTCTCCAGCCATTCCGCGGTCTCGGTGAGCGCCAGGTGGATCCGGTCGGCGCCGAAGACCGGTGCTCCGTGCGAGGGCAGCATGATCTCCGCGCCCAGGGCCGCCATGCGGCGCAGTGCGAGCGCCCACTCGCGCGGGTAGCGCTGCACCTTCTGGGGGTTGCCGCAGTTGGGAGTCACCCAGATGAACATGTCACCGGGGCACAGGACGCGGTGTTCGGGGATCCAGGCGACGGTCGCGTCGTCGGTCTCGCCCCTCACGTGTAAGAGCTCGAAGGTCAGGTCGCCGCGCGTCAGGGTGAGCGCGTCCCGGTATGTCACGTCGGGCCTGCGGTACTGAGTCGGCCAGGCCAGATCCGGTGCCTGGAACTGCCGTTGGTTGATGACGGTGTTGTAGCCCCCTGTCAGCAGGTAGCGGTCGAACCTTTCCCCGACCTTTTCGTGGGCGAGCACGGTCGGGCGTGGCGCATCCTCCGCGTCGAAGGGAGCCATCCCGAAGACATGGTCGATGTGACCGTGGGAGAAGACGGCGGTGGTCACCGTATCCCGGCTCCAGGCACGAACGGCCTGGTGGAGCCTGTCGGCGTCGAGCGGGTTGCCGGTGTCGAACAGGATGACCTCGCCGTTCGTGCGGAAGGTGATGACATTGCCGAAGCCGGGGTACCAGCCGACGCCGTCGACCACCTCGATGACGCCGGAGCCCGCCTGCCCGGCACGGACGATGCTGTCGTCGACGGCGCCCTGCCAGACCCGGTCCGCGTACGCGATGAGGGAGGAGTTCATGGTGCCCATGCCACCGCGGACGAGTGCACGCGGCAATCGGCCGCGAGGCCACCGACGGCTGTCTACGGTTGTGACATGTCACAAGCAGACGCTGCGAGGGACGGCGCGATTCGGCTGGCCGCACGCCTCGAACCGCGGGTCAACCAGCTGGCCAGGGCCATCGTGGAACGTCAGCGGGCCGAGGTGCCCGGCTTCGATCTCCTGCCCGGAGAGATGCGGGACGTGGAGATCGCGGCGACCGCCCGCCACGCGATACGTGGGTTCCTCCGCCACGTGCAAGGCCTGCCGGACATCGACATCGGGGTGTTCCGGGAACGCGCCGCCGAGCGCGCCGAGGAAGGACTTCCTCTGGTGCAACTGCTCAAGGGGTACCACGTCGGTGCCGAGGTACTGCTGGACGTGCTGGGCGAGTTGGCCCGTCCAGGCGAGGAAGCGGCGCTGCAGTCCCTGACCCGGATGGAGCTGAGGGCGCTCCAGGCCATCGTCGAGAGCGTCACGGAGGCGTACCTTGCCAGCCTCGCCGACCAGCAGGCGGCGGCAAGGGAGTTGGCCCGGGCGCTCATCCGCGGTGAGCAGCCCGAGGAGGTCGCTGCCCGTTTCGGGCTGTCCCTGGAATCCGGCTACCTCGTACTCAGTGTGCGGGCCTTCGGGCCCCGGACATCGGTAGCGGCACGCAGGCTGCTGCGCCGGGCGCTCGCCCGGCTCGCCCCGCTGGCAGACGGCCGCGTTCTCAGCCTTCCGGACGAAAGCGGTGGCTGGGTCCTGTTGCCCGCGTCGACCGCGCTCGACGCGGTCGCCGACCGACTCTCCTCCTGTCTTCCGACCGCGTCGATCGTGGGCGCCGCCACTGCTGGCACCGCCGAGGAGGTCCCTGCGGCGGCCGAACGAGCACGCCGGATCGCAGCCGTTGCGGACGGACCCGGCTTGTACCGGGTGCGGGACGTGCTGCTCGACTACCACCTGTCGGGAGCCCCGGACAGCGCACCCGAACTGGCCGCCCTGCTGGAGGCGCTGGACCCACAACCCGGCCTGACCGCGACGGTGGCCGCCTTCCTCGACTGCGACTTCGACCGGCGCCGTACGGCTCACGCACTCGACGTGCACCCCAACACGGTCGACAACCGCCTCTGCCGTGTCGCGGAGTTGACCGGCGTCGACCCGCACACCGCCCGCGGCGTCCAGCTCTTCGGTGCCGCGCTGACCCTGCGCCGGATCGCAGGGCGGGAACATCCGCAGGGTCGCCAACGCTGATGCGCGCCTGATGGGTGGTCGTGGTGTCTGGGTGACGATGGGTGGTCGGATTCGGAGCCGCGGGCGGTGAACACCCTGAGCCAGGAGTCTGTGGCGCCCTCACACTGTGCCCGGGGTGCCGGCCTTGAGGTGTGCGGTGAGGGTCTGGAGTGTCGTCCAGGCAGTGACGTCGGTTCCGTCGCCGAGGGCGTAGTGCAGGGCTGGGTCCCTGGCCGTGCCGAGCTGTACAGGCTTCATCGCGAGCGGGGGGCGACGGGCGTGGGTGAGTCCTATGGATCGGGTGTCTCTGGTGCCGAGGGTGAACGTGATCGGGATCGGTGGGGCGGTGAGGACGGGAGCCAGGACCAGGTCGGCGCCGGCTGCTGTCAGGGTGGTCAGCATGGTCGTCAGGACGTGGGATGCGACGAGTTCGGCGGCCAGTGGCTCGATGGCGTCCAGGGGGACCTGCTCGGCTGTCGGGTATCCGACCGTGAGCGTGACGTCCTCGGCGATGCCGGCCGTGGTGCGTGACGTGCGGTGGGTGGCGACGGCCGGTCGGTCGGGGGAGCCGATGGCGAGGGTGTGGGTGGGTTCGGGAGAGCGGTTGCGGGCCAGTTCGGTCAGCTGGCGGGGGGACCAGGGAAGGTTGATCGGCTCGGCCGTGCCCCAGCCGGCCGGCGGGGCGCCGGTCAGGTGGCGCCAGGCTGTTTCCAGGGCGGTGCCGAGCACGAGGTCGGCATCGGGGGAGCGGACGGTGCGCAGCGCTACCGTGAGGCGGCGTTCCTCGGTGGGCTTCACGCCGTTCGTGAAGGCGTCCGCGACCTTCGCGGGCGTGGCTGTGGGCGCGAAAGTGCCGTCCTGCCAGGCGAGTTCTGCGCCGGAGAGGCCGTCGTAGTAGCCGCCGGACGGGTCCTTGACGACCCAGCGGTTCGGTGCTCCGACCAGGGCCGTGCGCAGGGGCAGCGTGAGGCGCGTGTGGGGCGGGGTGACGAGGTGCAGGGCCCGGTCGGTCGCTGCCGTGGTGCGCAGGACGTCGGACAGCCAGGCGGTGAGGGGCAGGACCGGGCGGTCAGCGAGTACCACCGTGGTGGACTCGGTGAGGACGTCGACGGCGGGTAGGGCCCCCTCCGGGAGGCGGGTCGCGGTGACCTCGTCGCCGTCCTGGGCCGTCTCCACGACCGCCGTGCTGGCCGCCTCGATCGGCCACGTCGTTCCGCCCAGCAGCATCGTCAGGCGTCCGCAGATCGACCCGGCGAGGGGTTCGGCCGCGGGGATCGCGGTGGAGGCGCGTGTCTCGGTCCACCAGTACGGCGGCTGTGGCGGGTTGGTGTCCGCACCGAGGAGGCGTTCGGCCTCGCCGGGTACGTGGACCAGGAGCGGGGATTCGACGGAGACCAGGGGGCGGCCGGCCGGTGTGCAGAGCTGGATGACCGCGCCGTCGTCGGTGGTGGTCAGGCTGAGGCCGGGGCCGCCGGCGTGCAGGGCGGCGAGCAGCGTCGCTGGGTCGGGCATCTTCTCGGTGAGCGCGATGACGTCTTTGGTCATGCCCGGGTCTCCATGGACTCGGCCTCGGATGCGAGGGCGGTCTGGATCAGCTGGTGGCGGCGGCCGCGGCGGACCAGGGTGCCGCGGCCGGGCGGCTGGGCGGAGGCGTACAGGCCGGGGAACAGCTGGCCTTCGGTACGGTCGCCCGTCATCACCAGTGCCGTGGTTCCGGTCTCGCGCAGTGCCGTCAGGAACGGTTCGTACAGGGCGCGCGAGGACCCGGCGACTCGGCGCGTGACGACGAAGTGCAGGCCGATGTCCCTGGCCGAGGAAATGTACGGCAGGAACGGGCTGAGGGGCTGCTGTCCGGCGGCGGTGAGGATGTCGTAGTCGTCGATAAGGATCACGATCCGCGGGCCGGTGAAGGACGGCTCGTCGGTGAGGGCGTCGGGGTCGGCGGCCTCCGGCAGGCGTTTTGCCAGTTCGGTGGCGATGCCGGTGGCGAGCGCATGGGAGAGGGCGGCGTTGTGGGCGTAGCCGCCGCGATAGGGCTCGGGGATGAGGCCGCGCAGCCCGCGCCGCGGGTCGAACACGCCGAAGACCAGTTCGTCCTTGTCGTAGCGGTCGATGAGCGAGTGGGAGATCAGCTTGAGCAGGTTCGTCCTGCCGCACTCGTTGTCACCGAGGACCAGCAGGTGCTGATCGGTGCCGAACAGGTCGAGGATGGTCGGAGAGAGGGTCTCCTGGTCGACGCCGATCGGGATCGCACGGGGTTGTGCCGCGGTGGAGGGCATGCGTTCGGCAGGCAAACTGGTTGGCAGAACCCGTACAGGCGCGGCGAGTTCGCCGTGCCAGGACGCGCGCAGAGTGGCCGTCGTCTGTTCGAGGGCTGGGCCGAGGCCGTCCGTGGTGGCGTGCGTGTCGATGCGGGGGAGGGCCGTCTGGGCGAACAGTCTGCCGTCGGTCAGGGCCCGGCCCGGTGTGTCCGCCGACAGGGTCGCGGAGAGTTTGCGGTCGACGGAGGAGTCAGCCGGGTCGTTCAGGCGTAGTTCGATGCGGCTGCCGAAGAGCGACTGGGTGGCGATGCGCACGTCGTTCCAGCGGAGCATGCCTGCCACGACGTGGATGCCATAGCCGCTGCCGCGCTTGAGGAGGTCGGCCACGTCGTCGTCGAGATGGGCGAACTCGTCACGCAGGGCGCCGAATCCGTCGATGAGCAGGACGATGTCGGTGGAGCCGAGCCGGGGCAGTTCGCCCCTTGCGCGCAGGGCCCGCAGTTGGTCGACCGAGTCGATGCCCCGCTCGCGGAAGATCTCCTCGCGCTCGGCGAGCATGGCGCGTACTTCGGCGACGGTGCGGGCGACGCGCTCGTGGTCAGCACGGGTCGCGATGCCGCCGACATGCGGCAGGTCCGCGAGCACACTCAGTCCGCCGCCGGCCAGGTCCAGGCCGTAGACGGCGACTTCGCGCGGGGTGTGGGTGAGGGCGAGGGAGAGCGCCAGGGTGCGCAGCAGGGTTGTCTTGCCGGAGGCCGGGCCGCCGATGACGGCGGTGTGCCCGCCCGCCGTGTTCAGGTCGTGCACCCACGGACCCTGCCACTGCCGGGCCGGATCGTCGAGGACACCCAGTGGCACCCGCAACGGGCCACCGGGGTCGGTGAGCCGGAGGCCGTCGGCGGATGCCTGTACGGGACCCGCGGCCGTGTCGAGGGTGAGGGCTTCGGGCAGCGGCGGCAGCCAGATGCGGCGCACCGGTTCGGCGGCGTCGGCGAGCCTGTCGACCGCGACACTCAGGACCGTCGGTCCGGTCTCGCGCTCACGCGGCGCCTGGGCGTCCTCGCTCGTCGTGGGTAGCTGTGCCGGAGCGTTGAACGCCGGGTACGTCCAGGCGAGCGGTTCGGCGTCGGCTGTGCTCTCGTGTACGACGGGACCGCGGTACGCACCGGAGACGAAGCCGGCCTTGAAGCGCGTGTACGTGGAGGTGTCGACCTTCAGGTAGCCGAAGCCGGGCAGGGGCGGCAGGTGGAAGGCGTCGGTGGTCTCCAGGACCGTGCGCGACTCGTCCGCCGAGAAGGTGCGCAGCCCGAGCCGGTACGACAGATACGTCTCCAGGCCCCTGAGCCTGCCGCCCTCGATGCGCTGGCTGGACAGCAGCAGGTGGACGCCTATGGAGCGGCCGATGCGGCCGATGGACAGGAACAGGTCGATGAAGTCGGGTTTGGCGGCGAGGAGTTCACCGAACTCGTCGATGACGACGAAGAGGTGGGGGAGCGGTTCGAGGTCGGGGCGGGCCGTGGCGCGCAGCGCGCGGTAGTGGCCGATGTCGGCAATGTTGCCCGCGTCCTTGAGGACCTGTTGGCGGCGCTTGATCTCACCGGCGAGGGAGGTGTGCACGCGCTCGACGAGGCCGGCCTGGTTCTCCAGGTTCGTGATGACGCCCGCCACGTGCGGCAGACCGGCGAACGGGGCGAACGTGGCGCCACCCTTGTAGTCCACGAGGACCATCGCCAGATCGTCCGGCGCGTGCGTCGTCACCAGCGCAAGGACGAGGGTGCGCAGCAGCTCGCTCTTGCCGGAACCGGTCGCGCCGACGCACAACCCGTGGGGGCCCATGCCGAGTTCGGAGGACTCCTTCAGATCGAGCAGCACCGGCTGGTGCCGGTCGTCCAGGCCGATCGGCACGCGCAGGAAGTCACGTTCCCCGCGCGGCGCCCACTGCCGGACGGGATCGAGGGCCGCCAAGTCGTCGATGCCGAGCAACTGCGGGAAGCCGACGGGCCCGGAGACGGGGGTGCCCTCGGCGGCGGACTCGGCGGACAGCCTCAGGGGTGCGAGGGTCCGCGCGAGGCCCTCGACTTCGGAGAGGCTGGTGCGGTCGGCCACGCCATGCGTCCGTGCGACCTGCTGCCCGCGCAGATCTTCCACCACGACCTGGTCGCCGTCGACGGTGATGCGCACGGAGACGTGATCGGGCTCGTGGACCTGCTCGGCGAGCAGGTGCAGCACCGTGACGCCCATGTCGTCCAGGGCGACGGCTGAGTCCGGGCGCGGAAGGTCCACGGCGTTCTCCCCGTGCTCATCGATGAGTGCGAGCAGCCGATCGGTCAGCGCGAGCGCCTTCTTGTCGGACAGTCCGCGGCGTACCTCGGCCGCGTACGAGGCGCGCCGCCCCAGATCCGTGCCGATCACCTGAGCCAGCTGGGCCGGACTGGGAGCGATGCGCCGCGCGGCGAGCGCGCCGTCATGGCTGTGCGGGTCGTGGACGTGGGGAAGCCATTTGACCCACTCCCAGTCCTCGATACGGTCCCCGGGCACGGCCAGCGCGATGGCCACGTCGTCCGGTGCGTGGGTCACCGCGGCCTGCGCCAGCAGGGACCGGGCGACACGCAGCACGTCCGGGCGCTCTCCGATGATGCTGACGTTGCCGGCTCTGTCCAGCGGAACGGTCAGCGGATGGTCCGACACGGCGGTGTAGCGGGCCTGCAGGGCACGCGCCTCGTTCAGCATGAACGGGTCGGGCGGGGTGAGCACGCCTCCGGCCGCGTTCTGGCCGATGGTCAGCTGCTGCACGGGTACGTCGCCCACGCCGACCCGCACCTGGAGGAAGTCCGGGTCTGTACGACGGCGCTCCCACAGCCGGGCGGGATCGCGCAGGACGTCGTACAGGGCCGTGGGGGCAGGGTGAAGAAACCGGGCGGCACGGCGGCGCTCGCGCTCGGCCGTGCCCAGCTCGGTGCGCAGTTCCTCCAGGTACTCCAGGTACCGCTCGCGCTGGACGCGCCGCTGCCTCTGGGCCTTGCCCCGCTGCGACAGGAAGAGGGCGACCGCGCCGAGCAGCGCGATGACGAGTACGACGGCGCCCAGGCCCGCGAACTGGCTGGAGCGGATGATCGTCATCATCACGACCGAGCTCATGACGCCGGCCATCGGCAGCAGAGCGGTCGCCGGGGCGCCGGTCTTGCCTTCGGGCAGGTTCGGCGGGGGCTCGATCGTGCGGGTCGCCGGCGGGAGCAGAGGGCGCGTCGAGCGGGCCGGACGGTGGACCTGTCGCTGGGTCAACGGACGCGCACCGCCCGCTGGAGCGCCTCGGCGGCGAGCTGAGTGGCCGCGCGGCGGGTGCCCTCGCCGAGCCGGTCGGTCATGATCGGTCCGCCACCGGCCAGGTGCCGGTCGTAGGGCAGATGCACGAGGGTCACTCCGGTTTCCCGCAGATGGGCCGTGGCGGCCTTCAGGTCGAGGTTCGCGTCAGGCGTGTTCGAGGTGAGGGCCACGACGGTGGAGGCGAGCGCGGCGTGCGGCAGTTGACCGAGCCAGTCGAGGACGATCCGGGTACCGCCCACCCCTTCGGCGGTGAGCGGGGCGACGACCACCCGCGCGTGCGCGGTGTCCATCGCGGTACGGGCCACCTCGCCGGGCAGCGTCTCGCAGTCCACGACCGTGACGGCGAAGTAGCGGCGCAGGGCGAGTGTGACGGTGCGGTAAGTGGGAACGTCCAGCGGGGCGCCCACCCGCCCCTGACTGGCGGGGAGCAGCCAGCCACCGTCCGCCACCGGCACCAAGTACCCGGTGACGTCAGTCAGTTGCATCGATGGAGTGAGGATCCGGGCGAGCTCGCCGCACGACCAGCGCACGGACTGCGCGCCCATCCGCACCGGCAGCGTGCCGAGGGCGGCGTCCGCCTCCAGGGCGAGTACCGGGTCGTGCCGGTAGTGACTGAACGTCCGCGACAGCAGCGCGGCGGTCGTGGTCTTGCCTACGCCACCGCGGATCGACGTCACGGCGATCACCCGGCCCGTGGTCACCGACTGCTGCAGCAGCCCGCCCAGACGGCTCTCCTCGGCGACCTCCTGCGCGGCCGACGAGGTCAGCTTGCGCAGCGACCGGCCCGAGCGCCGGGTCAGTGAATCGCCGTGCCGGGGGGAACCGAGCGCTATGGCCAGGCGTGGGTCGAGCGTCGGCACGGGCTCGGGCGTCGCCATCGGCAGCCGGGCCTGGCGGGGCGGCCGTACGGCGGGGGAGGCGCTCGGCGGTGTCGTCCGGGTCTGCGGGACTGCCTCGGCGGCGGGAGTGGGGGAGGCGGTACGGGGGTGGGCCTGGACGTCGTTCGCCGGCGGCGGTGTTGTCTGATCCGGGGTGGGCGGCGCTTCGTCCTCGTGCGGGGATGGGGCCGGTGTGGGCTCCTCGCGGGAGGGGCTGCCGGGGTGGGGACGCTCTTCGTCCGGGTGGCGGACGGGCAGGGGTGGCCGCTGCTCGCTCACCTCCCCCTCAGGGCCCGCATTCAGCTCGCGCAGTACATCGTCCTGCCAACGGCCGGGAGTCGTCATCACCGCTCCCTCACGCGAAGGTGCCGAGCAGCCGCGCGTAGACCCCGAACACTCCGAGCACCAGCGGGAACAGAGCGATCACACCGGCCGACTCCAGCACATCGCCGGCCCTGCGCAGTCGTACCCGCACATGCTCGGCGGGCTGCACGGCCAGCACACCCAACGACAGCATCACCAGCACACCGAGAACGGCGAGCGGAGCCGTCGCCCCGGAGCGCTCCAGCCACAACCAGGTCAGCCGCAGTGCCACCACCATGGATGCCGCGAGCAGCGCGACGACCTCCCCGACCAGTGGGTAGGCGCGCGCCCGCAGCGCGAGGACGAATGTGACGGCGACGGCCAGCGGGACCGTCCACACCGACACGGTACGCACCGCAAGCACTCCGGCGACGGCACCGGAGACGGCGGTGACGACCGTCGCCAGCGTCAGCCCCCGATGCGTGGCGGCCAGCGCGGTCGACACCTGATAACGACTGACCGACGACCCCGCGGAACGTCGGTCGTCCAGCCCGGACAGCCCCGAAGCCGTAAGCGCCAACCGGGGCAGCATCCCCAGCGCCACCACGGACACCACGGCGAGCAGCGCCGCGGCACGCGCCACCCCGGCGGAACCGGTCCCGCCGGACTGGACCGCGAGCGCGATCTCCCAGCACACCCCGGACCCGGCCAGCGCACCCGCCCCGACCAGCGCACCCCGCCCGAACGGCGAGAACCAGCCGAGCAGCAACAACGCCACCACCAGGACCGAGAACACCACGGCCAGACGCACGGCCCCCGACCACGCCTGGGCGTCGGCAACCGCCCAGGCGCCCTGCACGCCCAAAGACGCACTCACGACGACCAGAGCAGCGGCAAGTCCCTTGTGACCCGCCCGTCCCAGCAGCGCACCGGCCGACGCGGCGACCGCCGCCGTCACGAGGAGGGCCAATCCGGCGGCCTCGGCGGGGCACCCCTCGCGGGCCATGAATCCGGCGGCCGACGCCCAGAGCACACTCGCGCCTGCGGCCGCGGTCCTGCGCGCCCGCGCGTCCCACCGCCAGGCCCGCACATCCAGGTCGCCGGCCGCCTCGTCACTCACGTCATGGACCACCGGAGCGGACGGCGCGTCCTCGACGCGCACGAGTCGCAGCACGGCACCGTCGGCCACTCCCGCCGACTCCAGCGACTCGCCCGGCTCCAGAGCACTTCCGTCGGCAGTCACCAGATGCCGGGCCTCGGGACGCTCGCCCACCCGGTCATCGAGGAGCCGCATCACTTCGGGCAACAGCAAACCGATGGGCTCTTGCGACGGCAGCACCAGGTCCACCCGACGCCGCTCACCGACCAACGTAACTCGGCTCAGCGCAGTACGACTTACAGTCCCCCGGGATATCACGCGTTCGAACCTATCACCGGGCCGAAACCGCAGGCTGCGGTGTCCCGATGCCCTGACCGGTGACCGGAGCGGAGGGCGCAGTCGGGGCCGGCACGGACGTCCCGTAAGGGATCCTTCCGATCACCCGGTGGGTGATGAAAGACCACCCCACACAACCGGCACACACCACGGCGGCGATCACCACACCCGCGAACGCCTTCCCGAGCCGCTCGTCCACGGTGCGCCGCTGCCGCTGTCCTCCGAACAGCACGGCGTCACGCAACCGCCGACGTCGCACCGCCACGGACTCAAGGAGTTGGCTGTCGTAATCCTGGGCTGACATGTCTTCATTTCCGGTTCGCTCGGTGTGAGGGTTCTATCTTCGCAATTGCTCGAAACCCATGAGGCCGAACCCTGACGAGGGGCGGTTCAAACCGCCGTCAGGTAGGGAACTCACCAAGCCAGCTGCGCTGGAGGAGGTGCTTGGGCAGGTACTCGGACTCGACCTCGATTGGGAACCCGCCGTCGTAGGCGAGGCAGGCGATGGCCAGGGGGCCGAGAGCGATGCTGCCGTCGATGTCCTTCTCCCGCTCCTCGGTCAGGGTCCAGTACGTCTTGTGCAGCCTCAGCGCCTCGGCCAGGGCTGGGCTGAACCCTTCTTCGTCCTTGCGTACGAAGTGATAGAAGAGGTTGATCGGCGGATATAGCTGCCCGTCGAGCAGGTCGCGAGGAGCGATCCGTGCCACAGAGGGGTTCGATGTCTCGAACGTCGCGGTGAGCTTCTCCACTAGCCCGGACTGCCGCAGCCAGTACGTCTGCAGAGTATCCACCCAGTGGTAGATGTACTCGTCGTACTGCCCTTCCGGCGCCCGCAAGCGCTCGAGAGGGATTTCACTGAGCTGCGCCATCCGCTGCTGGTCACGACAGATGACGGCCAGCCAGAACGCCGTGAGCCAGGTCCCTGCGCTGGCAGTTGAGAGCGGGCCGGCCGCGGCGAGACTACGCACCTTGTGGTGGATGCGGCACTCGACGGTTCCTTCGCTCGCACTTGTCACCGAGAACAGCGCAGAACCCAGTTGCATCGCGTCGACCGTGGCCTCCCACGTCTCGACCTTCGCGGCCCTCGGATCGATAACACAGCGTGCACGCAATGCCATGACAGCAGTGTTGAACCTGGAGTCGATGACCGCCGTCGATTCTTCGAGGCGATCGATGCCCTTGACCAAGTGCTCGCTGAGCCGCTCCGCGAACTGTTCGGCCTCAAGGCCGCCCGGTAGCGCATGCCGGGCGATGTGTACCGTCACGGAAGGGTCCCCTTGCTGATGTCGAACCGGCGGTATAGGTAGCCAGTGTATGTTCCCGCGTTCTTCTGCCCCTTGACTACGACATATTCTAGCTTCTTGTCTGTGAGGGCGTTCTCCAGGTCCTCGACCAGGTCGAACTCTCCGCGCTTTTTCATGGCCTCGATAATGTCGAAGAAGTACTCCCTACTGCCCTGTGAAGCCTGTCGTCCGTCGGAAATTTTCCGGCTGCCGAGTTCTGTCCCAGGGCTGCTTTTTGCCTCGACAACGACTATTCGGCCGTCGCCGTGCTTCCATACCTGATCGAATTGGTCGTTGCCGTTTTTCGGGCCCAGCAGCGGCTGTTCCTCGAAGTCGCCGTACGTCTCGGCGATGTAGTGATGTCGGGCTGCTGCCTCGCCGAAGTGCTCGGTCGCATCGCCCATGGCGGTGTGCGATTCCTTGTACGTTGTGCGGGACTCTGCCCACTCCGCCGCCGTGTCTGGGGTGCCGTGGGCCTGGTGGACGTCCTCGGCATGTGTCTTCCATCTCTTGACGACGTTGTCCCAGTGCACGGCGAGGTAGCGTCTGTGTGCGGCGTCATTCAGGATTTTGAGCCGCGACTGGTTCTTTACGGTATCCTCGCCCACAGAGATGTAATCGTGGTCGAGATAGTGCGGTTCGGGTGCCTCAGGAGCGTCCTTGGCATTGACCCATGGTCCGTCGTCGGACAGCCTGGTCAGCTGGGGTGGGGCGTATCCACTCTCGTCGTGGAGATCCAGATCCTTTCGCCAGCCAAGGTCCTTCTTGTAGAAGTGATCGTAATATCCAGGCTCGTGATTGGCGCGATACACCTGGATCTCTTGTATTTGTTCCAGGGAGAGCGAGCCACGCGGCCCGTACGGGTTGGGCCCGTCCTGCATGAAAGGAGGACGTTGGGCCTCTGCCGGCTGATCGGGGATGTCACCGTCGGACCCGGCCGTGGCATCTGTGCCGTCGCCCATCGCGTCGTCGCCGCTCCGACCCAAGTCGTCGTGGCTGCCGCTCTCACTGCTGCCGCCGTTGCCGGAGCCCCCTGTGCTCCCGTGTTGGTGGATCTCCACGCTGCTGTGCCCGGCGGGTGCTCCGTGACCGGCTCGGGACGGAAGGTTGTCTGCTACGTGCACGTCGGTATCCGCGGCGCCGGCTGACGTGCGGGCCAAGACGGATCGTCCCGGTTGTGCGGTGTCGGCAGCCGAGGACATCACCGGGCGGGCTCCGATGGGCTCCGGCTGTCGTATGGGAGGTGCACTGTGGGCCGGTGGCGTCGTGAGCCGGGCGCGGTCGTCCGAGGTGAGTTCGTGTGTGGCTTCGCTGACGTTCTGTCGCAGGCTCCCGTCAGCGTTGAGGACGTGACCCTCGTCGGTGAGGTAGACGATCTTGCCTGTGGCGTTGTCGACGTAGGGGATCGCGTTGTCCGGGATTTTGGGGGAGCGGAGGGCATCTGCTTGCTTGAGCAGGTCGGCCGTCACGCCGGTGTGCAGGTTCCTCAGTGTGGAGAAGGTGTCGCCGACCTTGGCGGAGGCGAACTTGCCCGCCTTGCCGATGTACGTCATGGGGTCGATGACCCGGCCGACCTTGCCGACGGCCGAGATGGTGCGGACTGCCGCACCGGTCTTGCCGGCGCCGGAGGCTGCGGCGCCGGCCCCCTCGGTACCCAGGACCGTCAGTACGTTGAAGCCGAGGGAGCCCGCGGCCCGGCTCGGGTTGGTCTTCCACTCGTCCCAGGCGACGAAGCCCTTGGCGGTCTGGTTGAGGACGTGGCGGGAGTCGCGCAGCCAGGACGGGAGGTCCTTGTCGGATACCCACCCCCAGGCGCCCAGGGTCACGAGGGTCATGCCGACGCCTGTGCCGAGTTTCGCCAGGTTCTTCCACGCTGCGCCGGCGGCGTCGGCGCCGTCCCAGCCGACCAGGGTGCCCAGACCGTGGACGGTGGCCACCACGCCGTCGTACCAGACGCCGTCCCACACCTGCTTGCCCTGGTGGGCCAGCCAGGCCCAGCCCTCGTACTCCTTCTCGGCCGGTGCGCCCCAGGGAGTCTCCTTCGCCTGGTCGAGATCGGCGGTGTTGAAGCCGTACATGTTGCAGCTGTGGGAGCCGTCGTCGGCGATCAGCGGGGCGCCGCCGATCAGGGCCATGATCTTGTTGTAGGCCTTGCGTTCGGCGGCTTCGAAGGCGGCGACCGTGTGGTTGACGTCGTGCCACAGGTCGTTGTTGTGGTCGACCTTGTCGTGGTCCTTGCGCCAGTCGTCGTGCCCGGACACCGAGTTCACGAAGGCGGTCGCCTCCGCCTTCAGTGTGTCCAACTTCTTTGCCAGGGGCTGGACTTCGAGACTGTAGTCCGACAGGGCGGTCGCGACCTTCTCCAGGTCGTCGGCGAAGGCATCGGACTTCGTCTTCACCGGCAGCGTGGTGCTGAAGAGCTGCTCCGCCTCGGGTGCGGAGTAGAAGGCGGACAGGTGCTGGAAGGTGGTGTGCACGTCCGACCCGGACGCACGGAACTGGCCCGCGTCCGCGGTCAGCAGCATCACATCGGTGTCCAGGGTGTCCAGGTCGCCGATGAAGTGCGGTATGCCGGACGGGTCGATCAGCTTCGCCTCGTCGCCCACCGTCACTGGCCCTTCGTGTGGTGGCCCGTCTGTCCCACACCGGGCATGTCCACCTTCGGTTCCTTCGCCGCCTCGCGCTGTGCGTTCGCGGCCTGCTCCAGGGAGCCGGTCATGTACGAGCGGGTGGCCTGGTCCGCCCCGTGCAGGGAGCCGGCGGTGCGCTTGGCGATGTACACCAGGTCCCGGCTCCAGTGCTGCATGAAGTGGCCGAGTGCCGAGCCGACCAGACCGGCCGTGCTGGTGTACGGGCCGTACTGGCTGGTCAGCGTGCCGGCCGCGGAAGCGGCCTCCTCCAGGTTGCCCTGCATCGCGCTGCCCGCGTCCGACATGTTCTTCGCGGCGGTGCCGCATTCGGACAGCACCTTGTACACCCCGGCCGGGTGAATGTCCCACCCCGTCACAACAGTCCCCTCGTCCCCGTTTGCGTTCCTGCACGGCGCCTGTACCGCCGCCAAATCCCCGTGTGTCAGCCGATGTTGTCGACAGCCGCCTTGGCCTTGGCGAGGGTGGCCTGAGCGGTGCCGTCGTTCTGCTCGAGCGTGTTGCGGACCAGACGGATGATCTCGCGTACCTCGGTCGCGGCCTTGTGCCAGCGGACCTCCTTGCCGTGGTACTCGTCCGAGACACCGTCGGCCTGGAAGTCGGCCATCGCCGCCTTCACCGCCCGGTCGCGGTCGGTCAGCACGCGCTCCAGCTGACCGATGATGCCGGCCAGCCCGGTCTGCACCTCGGCGGAAGCGCCGGTGTCGTACGAGCGGCGGTCCTGGTTCTGAGTCATGATCAAGTCCCCCTTGAAGTCAGCGACTGCAGTGGTGAGTTCCTCGTCCTGAGGCGGTCAGCGACTGCGGCTAGCGCGCGCCGAAGCGGGCCGCGTCGAAGTTGGCCACTCCCATGTTCTGGTGCGCGTTGTCGCCCAACTCCACGTCACCGCTGCCGAACGCGGTGTCCATACCGGACTGGCCGCCGAGGATCGCGCCGAGTGAGCTGTTCAGATCGGCCGTGATCTCGTCGGCATGCGCCTTGAACGTGTCGAACGCGGCTTTGCCCGCCCCGTTGAACTTTCCCTCCAGCGGCTGGGCCGCCTGGATCAGCGACCTGATCAGCGTGCCCAGGTCGTCGCTCGACCCGACGGTGCTCTTCCCGAGCTGGGACAGGGTCGTCGACCCCATGTCGAACTTCATCCACTCACCCCGTAAGCGTGTTGTACCGGCGTGCTGGGACTGGCCCGATCGCCGCTGCCTCATCCAGAGGCGCCCAGAACCCACGCCGTCGAACATCCTCTCGTGTTTCGCGTTGCAGGCGCAACGCGAAAGAGGTGGAAGTGGCTTGATCTGGTGTGGGGGCATGTGAGGCCTGCGTGAGGGCAGTTGGTCGTCGAGCCGCCGCCGAACGCCAGGTGACGGTACGCGCCCCCGAGCACTGCAGGGACGCGCCGCAGGGTGGGACCGGATCACAGAGATCCCACAAGAACCGCCCCTACGGTGCCTCGGCGGATGTCGGCAACGAGGGGGAGCACCGTGGATCGTTCACGTCGTCTGGGCGGACGCTACCGTCTGGAACAGGTCCTGGGTCATGGGGGGATGGCCGAAGTATGGCTGGCGTACGATCTGCTGCTGTTCCGCCCGGTCGCGGTGAAGGCGCTCCGGCCGGAACTCGCGGCCGATGCCGAACACTGGGCGCGTTTCCGCCGTGAGGTCGTCTCGGCGGCCCTGTTGGGGCACCCGTCCGTCGTCGCCGTCTACGACGCGGGC
Organism: Streptomyces sp. NPDC004561; assembly: GCF_053602155.1. Classification (NCBI taxonomy): domain Bacteria; kingdom Bacillati; phylum Actinomycetota; class Actinomycetes; order Kitasatosporales; family Streptomycetaceae; genus Streptomyces; species Streptomyces sp. NPDC004561. Next base: position 14,196 of record NZ_JBSGDB010000002.1, on the reverse strand, counting down.
GAGGACACGATCGACGGCCACCTCGTCCCGTACCTCGTGATGGAGTACGTCAAGGGCGCCACGCTGCTCCAGTTCGTGCGCGAGGAACGGATCGCCGGACCCGAGCACGCCCTGGAACTCACCGCCGGCGTGCTGGAGGCGCTCGATCACGCCCACCGCCACGGCATCGTCCACCGGGACATCAAACCGGCGAACGTCATGCTCTCCCACGAGGGCACCGTGAAGGTGACGGATTTCGGCATCGCCCGCTCGGTGGATCGGGCCGGTACGACGCTCACCCGCACCTCGGTGGTGGTGGGCACGGCCGAGTACCTCTCGCCGGAACAGGCCCGGGGCGAGCAGGTGGACTTCCGCACCGACCTGTACTCGACCGGCTGTCTGCTCTACGAACTGCTCACCCACCGCCCCCCGTTCACCGGTGACACGCCGCTGGCCGTGGCGATGAAGCACCTCTCGGAACCACCGGTGCCGCCCTCTGCCCACGCCCCGCACCTGCCTGCCGCCTACGACACCCTGGTGCTGCGCGCGCTGGCCAAGGACCGTGCGGACCGGTACCAGACCGCCGAAGAGATGCGCGAGGCCATCGGGGAGGTGCTGGCAGGCCGTGCCACGGCGGTCACCTCGCCGCTGCCGGATCCGCCTGCGACGGTTCGGAACATCCAGCTACCGCCACCCCCGGACCCCCGGAAGGAACGCCCCGTACGCCGACGGCGTTTCCGCCGGCCGCTCCAGGCGATGGCGGTGCTGCTGGCGGCCGTGTGCGCCTACGTGATCGTCGGATCCCACGCCCCTGCTCGTCCCCGGGTCGCGGCACCCTCGCTGATCGGCGAGACGATGAACGGAGCCCGATCGGGCGCCAAGGCGGTCGGCCTGCGCGTCCAGCCCATCCGACACCGAGGGTGCCCTCACCCCGGCACGCCCGTCGGCCGAATCTGTGAGCAGACACCCTCGCCCGGCAGCCAGGTGCCACGTCATGCCGTCCTGAGGGTCACCCTGTCTCCCGGCACAACTCGTCAGAGGTAGAGCGGCCCGCTGCGGCGATCTCCGCGTGCGCCCGCGCCGCGAGATGTTCGGCGCCGCACCTCTCCGCCAAGCCGGCACCCTCGAAGAGCAGTTCCGCCGCCCGGCCGGCATGGCCCTCGCGCCTGAGGCCGATGGCGAAGTCGACCAGTGCCTCGGCGTACAGGTGCTGGTTCGGGGACTTGCTGAGCGCCTCCACGGCGCGCTCCAGCAGCGCCGGGGCGTCCCCGTCCTCGGCCACCGCCGCGCTGAACCGCAATGCCTCACCGATGGCGGTGGGCGTGTCGTAGCGCTCCGCTCGTTCCAGTGTCCGCGCCGCGAGAGCGCGGGCACCGGCGGGGTCCTCCGGCGCGAGGGCGAGGGCGAGGTGTCCCGCCCAGGGGCACCAGGTCGGATTCAGGATGCCCTTGGCCTCCAGCCGCTCTCCGGCGGCGGTGAGTTGGGCGATGGCCTCCCTACGACGGCCACGGACGAGCAGCAGGCGCCCGTACAGCGCCTGGGGGTCCGGGAAGACCACCGCGTTGGGGTAAGGGGGCGCGAAGTCGTGCGTCTCGGCGACGCTCAGCGCTTCCTCGGTGTGGCCGCGGGACAGCAGGACGTCGAGCAGCAGACCGACGGCGTACCACTTGGCGGGCAACCTGGGTCCGACGCGGTCGGCCAGCCGGACCGCCTCACGCGCGCAGCGCTCGGCCTCGGTGAGCATTCCGCGCCGGAAGTGGACCAGACCGAGGAGGCTGAAGGCGAAGGAGAGGTGGGCTCCGCTCCATCCGACCTGCTGGCACTCGGCGATGGCGGAGCTGAACAGCTCCTCCGCGCGGTCGCACTGGTCGGCGTACATGTACCCGAGCGCGGTGATGCTGGGCAGCTCGAAGCCCCAGTCGGGGTCGGTGTAGCTGAGCCCTACGGCGCGTGCGGCGACGGCCAGCGCGCGTTCAGCCGGCTCGCCGCGCAGCGTGGCATCCCAGGTACGCAGGCACAACAGGGCCTTCTCTCCCACGTTCTGCCCGGACAGGTGCTCGGCGAGCCGCGTGAGCCGACGGGAGCGGACGGACGCCTGCACCTCATGCGTGTCGAAGACCTGCCACAGGTGGTGCGCGGCCTGCAGGCGCAGCCGCGCCCGGTACGACCGTGCGCGGGCGGCCTCGGCCCCCACCACGTCGGCCGCTTCGCCGAGCTGGTCGTTGTGGGCGAGAACCTGTGCCAAGCGGAAAGTGGCGTCCTCTCTGAGCGTGGGGTCGAGGTCGGGAAGCTCCAGGGCCGCCGAGAGGTGGTTGACCGTGGTGGCCGGGGCGGTGAGCAGGGCGGAGCAGCCGAGCTCGTAGAGCACCGCCGCGCGCTCCTCGGCCCGGGGCGGCTCGCGCAGCGCACGCTCCAGGCAGCGACGGGCGGCGTCCGGAGCCCCTTGGCGAAGGTTCTCCCGCGCGGCCGCGCGCAGTTGCTCGACGGTCAGCGGGTCGTTGCTCGGATGGGTCTCCAGCAGGTGCCGGGCGGCGACAGTGATGTTCAGGCCCGCGTCGGTCACCGCGGAGGCGGCCTGCCCGTGAATGGCGGTGCGCATCGCCGAAGGGATGGCCCGATACACGGCCGTGGCGATGAGGGGGTGGACGAACTCGAGCGTCCTGGTGCCGGTCAGGATACGGGCGACCCGCAGTTTGTCCGTGGCGTCCTCGGCCTCGGCCGGGGGCAGCCCGGCCACCGAAGCCGCCAGTTCGGGGGAGATCTCGGTGCCGAGCACCGCCGCCGCCCAGGCGAGCCGCACGGCCCGGTTGCCGAGCCTCTCCAGTCGCTTGACCAGTCCGGTGCCGCGGGACGACGAACCGAGGTCGCGCAGCAGGTGAGCCGACTCCTCGGAGGGGGTGAGACCCCGGTCCTGGACCTTGGCGACGAGTTCGACGGCCTCGTAGGGGTTGCCGCCGGTGACGGCCCAGCACTCGCGGCAGAAGGGATCGTCCGCGTCAGGCCCGAGTGCGGCGCGGACGAGTTTCGCGACCGACTCCGGGCTGAGAGCGCGCAAGCTGATCGGGTGTGACCCGCGGCCGCCGACCAGTTCGCGGAACGCCACGGCCTCGGCCGGCAGTTCGTCCGGTCGGTACCCCAGGACTATCAGGACGGGTAGTTCCTGCACGCGCACGGCGAACGTGGCCAGCCAGGCGAGGGACTCCGCATCGCCCCAGTGGGCGTCGTCGACGACCATGACGATCGGCGCCCTGCGCACGGCGAGCTGTGTGAGGACCCAGTCCAGACCGTCCCGGACACCCTGTGGATCCGGCACGGCGGTACCGGCCTGCTGAGCGAAGAGGCCGACGGCCGGCCCCGCGATCTCGTACCAGCCACCGAAGATCTCGCGACGCTCGGCCTCGGCGCAGGATGCCAGGACAGGCTGCAGCAACTGCCGGACGACGTGGAAGGGAACCGTATGCTCCTGCTCGCTGCCGCGCGCGGACAGGACCGTGCACCCTCGGGCGGCGGCCATGCCCCGGATCTCGGCCAGCAATGTCGTCTTGCCCAGTCCTGCGGCGCCGCTGAGGAACAGCAGCCCGCCACGTCGACCGCCGCTGTCCGCCGAGCGGGTGCAGAGCGCCTCCACCGCCTCCCGCGCGGCGGCCACCTCATCGTCACGCTCGTACAGGGGCGTTCCCGCTCGGCTGGGGTCCACCGACCCGAGTCGCCTCTCGTTGCGTTCCTGTTCCGGCACGCTGTTCCCCTCGCTTCCCAGCCTGTTGGCCAGCCTAGCGAAGTGGGACGACGTGCGGCAGAAATGCGCAGGAACCGTGTCGGCCGCCTTCCCAACCCGGAGCCGAAGTGGTAGGTCGTCAGCCTTACGTCTACGCCGCCTGGCGGAAGCGATTCGGACTCCTGTGCGGGGAGAGTCGTGGCGTCAGTGGGTCGCGCTGCCCGAGACCCACTCGCTCCACGGCATGTTCCAGTCGCTGAGGCCGTTGTCCGGGGCCAGCGTGGTCTTGTCCGCGGAGTTCTTGACGATCACGACGTCACCGGTCATCGAGTTGTCGAAGAACCACGCGGCGGGCTGGTTGCCGTCGCCGCCGCCCTTGACGTCCTTCAGGCCCACGCAGCCGTGGCTGGTGTTGACCTTGCCGAAGACCGAGTCGGCACCCCAGTAGTTGCCGTGGATGAACGTGCCCGAGTCGGTCAGGCGCATGGCGTGCGGTACGTCGCCGATGTCGTACGCGGGCTTGCCGTCCTTGTTCGTGAGGCCGACGCTCGCACCGCTCATATGGGTCTGCCCGAACTTCTCGGAGATGACCATCCGACCGTTGTGCGTCGGGTGCTCGGGGCTGCCGGACGAGATCGGGATGGTCCTGATCGTCTTGCCGTCCCGTACGACGGTCATCTGCTTCGTGCCGGCGTCGACGGTGCTGATCTGGCTCCGGCCGATCTTGAACGTGACCGTCTTCTGGACGCCGTGAAGGGTGAGCCTGACGGTGACGGTGGAGCCGGGCTTCCAGTAGCTCGCCGGGCGGAAGTCCAGGCGGTCGTCGTGGAACCAGTGACCGACCACCCGCTGGCCGCTGCTGGAGCTGACCTGGATCTCCGACTGCACGGCGGCCTTGTCGCCGATCGGCTTGTCGAAGTTGACCGTCACCGGCATGCCCACGCCGACGGTCGAGCCGTTCTCGGGGGAGAGGTGCCCGATGAAGTCGTTGGCCGGGGAGACCGTGGTGATCGTGGCGTTCCCGGTGGCGGAGCGGTTCTGGGCGTCCTCGGCCTCTGCGGCGACCTGATACTTGGTGGCCCTCTGCAAATGGCCGTTCGGCTTCCAGGACGTGCCGTCCGCGGACAGGGTGCCCGGAATCTCGGCACCGGTCGCGACGGCGGTCATGGTCACCTTGGTGAGCTTGCCGTTGCTCACCGTGACTTCGACGGGGGCGTTGACCCCTACGCCGTAGGCACCCTGACCAGGCGTGATCCTTATTCGGGCGGCGGAGGCGTCCTGGCCCGCCTGGTTCGACTGCGCCTGCGGGCTCGGGTGGTTGCCGGTGCCGTTGCCGCTGGTGGCAGCGCTGCTGGTACCGCCGAGGGCTGTGACTGCGAGTACACCGCCGAGTACGCCGGCCGTAGCCATCAGCCCGGTGTGTCGCTTACTTACCGTGATCAAACGCTTCTCCCATGTCACTGGCCGTCGTATCCGTGGAGCTGGTTACCGAATGGGTGCAACCGGCATCAAGAACCACCCTTACGCATTCATCCGCCCCGAAGGGAAGGAATTGTGGCGAATTCCACGCGTCGCGACTGCGTCGCCTCGGCCGGTGGCGAAGAGGTATGCGGTGTACGCCCCCGGGCTGCCCGCGCAGCCGCCGACCGTGCTCCGCCGCCGCCCGCGGCGGAGCCGGCCCGCTCCGGGCTGCGGAGGGTCAGCCGGTGTTCGACGGTCCGAAGAACTCGATCTCGGCGATGGCGACCTGCTTGTTGGCGGCGGGGAAATAGGCGGACTCGACGGTGAAGCGGACGCTGGTGACCGCGCCGACGCGGAAGGGGATGCGCTGGCCGCCGACGCTCTGGTCGAGAGTGAGTTCCCGCGTGACGGTCTTGCCCTTGTCGTCGGTGACGGTCGCCTTCAGGCGGTGCGGCAGCGCCTCCTTCTGGAGCTGGTCGGCGTGGGTGGAGACGCCCGGGGTGATGATCAGGTCCAGCAGCCGGGTCGGCTGGGTGAACTTGGCCTCGATCCACTGGCCCTCGCCGGACCCCGAGACACCCGGCCCCCACCAGGTGTTGTTCCACTTGTCGAAGGCCAGTTTGGCCGGGTGGCCCTGGTAGGAGCGGGACGCGGCGACGCTGTCCGGAGCGACCGAGGCGCGCTTGGCGAAGTGGTCCTCGGCCGCCTGGACGCCCGTCGGGATGTTGAACGCCAGCACGACCAGCAGGGTCAGCACGATCGCGGCGCCCAGCCAGCTCAGGACGCGGTCGAGGGTACGGCGCAGTCGGGGCCGTTCCCCGGCCCAGGGGGTCTCCCGGTTGCGGAAGTCCAGCATCCGCCGCCACCACGGACGCCGCACGCCGGCCGCCTGCTCCTCCCTGGTCATCGGCATCGCGCAGCGGGCGCAGAAGTGCCGGTCCGGCCGGTTGGGCGTGGCGCACCAGGGGCACGGTGTCCCGCCGCCCGCGCCCAGTTCCTCACCGGGCGCGTGCACCACCTGCGGCCGCTGCGGCGCCGGCCGCCCTGGGAGCACCGGCGCGACGGAGGGTGACTCGGCGGCCCGCTGTCGGGGATCGGTGACGGGGACGAGGAGCTGCCGGGCGCGGTGGTTCATGGTGTCGCTGAGGGGGGCGGGTGGGGGACCGGGTTCGCCGTGCACCGCGGGCAGGGGCTCGGTGGGCGCCGTCCCGTCCGTCCCGACCTGGGAGGCTGGGTCGCCGGTCGGCGCGGGGGCGTCGGGGGCCCCTGCACCGCCCTCCGCCGTTTCCGTGCTCCGGCCGCCGTCGCCTCCGTCGCTGCCTTGGCCTCGGGCCTCGCCGTCGGCCGGTGCCGAGCCCTGGGCCTGCGCACCGAGCGGGCCCCGCGCCGTACGCCCGCCACCGCCCTGCCCGACGGCGTCCCAGCCGGGGCTGCCGTCGCCGGTCCCTGCGGCGGGTCGTCCCGTACGGGGTTCGGCCGTGGGGTTCGTCCCGGCGTGCGCCGGTGCCCCGCCACCGCCCTGCCCGACGGCGTCCCAGTCGGAGCTGCCGTCCCCGGACGACGTCGCGCCGCCTCCCGCGGTACCGCCGGTCCCTGCGGCGGGCCGTCCCGTACCGGGTCCCCCCGCGGCGTTCGTCCCGGCGTGCACCGGGGCCGGCCCCGCGTCTCTGCTCGCGGTCGGGGGCCGTCCCGTACCGGGTCCGGCCGTGGGGTTCGGCCCGGCGTGTGCCGGGGGCGGTCCCGCGTCCGTGCGCACGGCGGTGTTCGCGCCGGAGGGGCCCGCGGGGTCGTCCCCGGTGCGGCCCGAGGAGGCCGGTTCCGCTGCGGCGCGTTCCGCGCCCCTGCGCGGGGCCGACCGGTCCGTCCAGCTCAGCACGGCCCCGCAGGCGTCGCAGAACGACTGGCCCGGTTCCGCGCGGGTGCCGCATTCGGCGCAGTTCTGGGTGGTCGTCATCGTTCCGGGGTCCTTTCGAGCGGAGCGGTCGCGGCGGTCACCTGGACCGTGTAGGGCATGTGGGCGGGCCGGGCGGCGGCCACGAGCGTGGCGAGGCGGTGCTCGTCCACCGGGGTCGGGTGGGGCAGGCGCAGCCGGACGTGGAGGCGCGGGCGGCGTTCGCCGGGCACCGTGCCCAGCGGCCTTGCGCTCCAGTCGGCGGCGCCGCTCTCGGTGATCTCCGGCTCGACGCCGAACGCGAGCCGCACCGCCTCCGCCAGACCCCGCCGGGTGCCGCGGATCCGGTGCAGGTACGCGGCGGCGGCGACGGCCGCCCGCAGCCGCGCCTCCGGTTCGGTGCCGTCGGTCTCGGCGCCGATCCAGGTGCCGAGCCACTGCGTGAAGTCCAGCGGCGCGAGGGACGGCCGGTAGTAGGTGTCCATGCAGTCGAGCGCGTTCAGGACGGGTGCCAGCACCTCGTCGAGCCCGGCGACGAAGCGCTGCGCGAGATCGTCGTCGGCGAACACCGCCGGCAGCATCACGCCGATCGGCGCGGAGGAGCCGAGACCATCGATCGAGCCTCTCAACAGGCGCTCCTTTCAGGGCGGTTCACGACACGTCTCCGATCACGCGCACCCGGTGGTCGAAGGAGAACACCAGCGACGGGGCGGACAGGTCGATGCGGTCGGTCGCCTCGCCCCGCTTGCCGGTCAGCGGGTCGGCCGGATGCAGCACCACCTCGTCGACCAGTTCCACCCCCGGCACCCGCTGGAGCACCGCGAACACCTCGCCCGCCTGCACCGGCCGCCCGAACGGCCATCCCTTGCCGTCCGTCCCGCCGGTGAGCGGATCGATGTGGCGGTAGAGGGCGTCGTGGGCCTCGCGGCGTACGCGGTCGGTGTCGACGCCGCGGAAGGCGTGCACGGTGGCGACCACCGTCACGCCCTGGTAGAACGGCGGCCCCACCGCCAGCCTCGTGCCGATCAGGCGCCGTTCGTCCAGATGCCGGGTGATGCGGGTCAACAGCGAGTCACCGGGCACGAGTTGCTCGAAGCGCAGCCGTCCGCCGGAGTCCGGCACCGCCTGCGGCACCACCAGCACCCGTACCGCGTAGGCCCCGTGCTCGCCCTCCTCGCCCTCCAGACAGGTGATGCGGGCGGTCTCGGGAGCGGCCCTGCGGGCCAGTTCCTCGTAGTCCCGCAGGGTCACCGCCCGCTCCTGCGCGCGCAGCGTGATCGGCGCGCGGACCTTCGCCTCCGCCACCGTCTCGCCGTCCACCCCGCCGCGCGCCGCCTCGCGGTTGACGACCTCGGAGACGTACGGGATGGACGTGCGCAGGATCTGTACGGCCCCGCGCGCCACGTTCCCGGCCCGGCCGCCGCCGGTGCGGTAGCGGCGCGCGCGGATGACGGAGCCCTTGGGCGCCACGGTGCCGTACTGGCGCAGGGAGCCGTCGGGCTCGCGGACCGCCGGGCCGAAGGCGACCTCGCCGGTCGTCGCGTCCAGCGTGATGTGCCGGTCGTGCGGCCCGGAGGCCGCGAAGTGCGGGACGACCCGCCAGTCCACCCAGCCCTCGTGCTCGGCGGTCTGCAGCAGCAGTGGCGGGTCGTCGCCGACGACGGGCGCGTGCGCGAGCCTCAGCCGCTGGCCCGGCAGTCCGGTGGACTCGCCGAGCGCCTCGTCGTACACCGTCTCCGCGTGCACGGCCGACGTCGTGCCGCCCATGGTGAAGGCCTCGGCGGCGCGCACGGTGGGGGAGGTGGTGTAGAAGGGCTGGCCGGTCAGGGGCTCGGTGACCCGGCAGCGCAGCCAGCCGGCCTCCTGGCCGCCGTTGCGGGACAGCAGGTGCCCGCCGGGGACGTGCAGGACGACCTCGCCCGGCCGGTTCAGGCCGCCGGTGCCGTCGCGGTCGACCTCGCAGGGCCGCCAGCCGTCCGCGGTCCACGCCTCCCACACCAGCGGCGGCTGGCGAGGGTCGACGCCCACGCCGTCCACCCTGCTGTCCAGGTCCAGGACGACGGCACAGTGCGGGACGGCCGCGGACAGCCCCACGAGCATGCAGTCACCGGGGTTCGGGGCCTCCGCGAAGCACGGCAGGTCCTTGGCCTCGGCCAGGTCGGCGGTCAGGTCGGCGGCCGGCTCGCCCCGCTGCTGCCTCATCAGGAACCGCAGCTCGCACGGTACGACCGCCAGGGCGCGCTCGGTGGCGAAGACCACCGCCTCCTGGCTCTCGGTGCGCAGAGTGGCGACCTCGGTGCCGACCGGCACCGGCACGACGTCGTGCTGCGGCGCCGACAGCCAGAACGTGACGTCCGTGCGGGCCGCCGTCGGCGGGAAGAGGGTGATGCCGACCAGGTCGAGGAACGCCAGATGGTTCTTCTCCGGCACGCGGTTGAGCCGGTAGACGATCTGGTCGGCCATGTGCGCGACCGTCTCGACGAGGGTGACGCCCGGGTCGGAGACGTTGTGGTCGGTCCACTCCGGGGCGCGCTGCTGGATGTAGCGCTTGGCGTCGTCGACGAACTGCTGGAAGCGGCGGTCGTCGAGGTTGGGGGAGGGCAGAGCCATCAGCGGTCGCTTTCGGGGGAGTTGCCGGGGCCGTCGTCGAACGGGCCGCCGCCGGTGCCGTCCTCCTCGTGGGAGGGGATGACGTAGAACGGGAAGACGAGACTGCGCGGATTGCTGGTGCCGCGGATCCGGTAGCGGACGTCGATGTAGAGCACGCTGCGGTCGGTGCCCGCGGTGACCTCCACGTCGGTGACCTCGACGCGCGGCTCCCAGCGGTCCAGGCCGGCGTACACCTCGTGCTGGATGCGGCCGGCAGTCTGCTCGTTGACCGGGGCGAAGACCAGGTCGTGGATGGCGCAGCCGTACTCGGGCCGCATGGGCCGCTCGCCCGGCGCGGTCGACAGGACGAGCCGGATCGCCTCCTCGATCTCCCGCTCGCCGCTGACCAGGGCGATGCCCCCGGTCGGCCCGATGCGCAGCGGGAACGACCAGCCGGAGCCGACGAACTGTTCGGCCATCAGAACCACACCCAACTTCGACAGACACGGTCACGGAAACAGCGGTTGGCGCCCGTCACGGGATCGGCGCGATCACGGGGATGGTGCTGACGAGGAACGCCTCGGTCCCGACCAGCGTGGAGGCGGCCTTGATCGTGGTGTTGGCGATCGAGCTGATCTGCACCGAGCCCTCGCCGCTGAGGGACGCGAGGCCCACGGCGTTCATGGCCAGCGCGCCCAGCGCGCTCAGCGAGATCTCGCCCGCCGCCTTCACGTTGACCATTCCGGCGCCCTCGATGCTGACCGAGCCGCCGCTCTTGATGGTCAGCCTGCGCCGCGCGCTCAGCGTGAGGTCGGTACCGGCCTGCACGGACACCGAGCGGTTGCCCTTGATCGTGACCGCGCCCCTGCTGTCCACCGTGATCTCGGTCTTCGTCCGGTCCATGTTGATGACCAGCCTGTCGTCGCCGGTGGACAGCCTGACGCCCCGTTTGCGGGTGCCGTTCGTCTGGCTGAGCAGGTCCAACCGGTTGGCGTCCCGGTCGGAGACGGTGTGCCGGACGGCCCGCTTCTTCGTCGCGTCGTGCAGCGGTTCCGGCACGTCGGTGGGCATGTCCTTGCCGTTGTAGAGGCCGCCGACGACGAACGGGTGGTCGAGGGCGCCCCGGTCGAAGGCGACGAGCACCTCGTCGTCCACGTCGAAGGGGAACACCCCGCCGCCGCGCTGGCCGCCCATCTGCACCGTCCGCGTCCAGTCGCTGACGTAGGTGTCGTCCAGCCACGGGAACCGCAGCTTGACCCGGCCCTGCTTGAGCGGGTCGTTCACATCGGTGACCAGCGCGTTGGCCACACTCGGCAGCCTGGGTCCGTTGCCCGTGCCGCCCCCGCCGGAGGACAGGCCGAACAGCGAGCGCCACTGCCGTCCGCTGACCGTCACCCACGCCTCGTAGTGCCTGCCGTCGCCGAAGGCGTGCCGTACGGAGGTGATCGTGTACTTGCCCTCGAAGGGCGCGCCGGTGTCCGAGAGCGCCACCGGCACGCCGGGCCGCAGCTTCGGGTTGCCCCATGCGACGACCTCGACCTCCGCGAAGGAGCCGGTGACGTCGTCGGCGAGGGCGTCGGAGGCGAACTTCACCTCGGTCGACCTGTCGTAGGGGATCGACGTCTCCACCAGCCTGCCCGGCTTGAACGCCCTCGCGGCGCGGCCGGGTGTGCTGCCGATGTCGAAGCCCGGGTTGGTGGTGGCGGGCGAGACGGAACTGAGCTGCTTCTTCTGCATGACGTCCCAGCCGCGCGCCTCCACCTCGCCCACCTGGTCGGAGGCGGTCACCGCGGCCCGCAGCCGCAGGATGTCGTGCCCCGCCTGGAGGACCAGCGGGCTCCTGTCGCCGTCGGTGCGCGGCGAGGGCGCCCCCGAGGCGGGCTTCGGCTCGACGAACTGGAACATGCCCTTGGCGTCGATGGACATGACCATCTCGTTCTCGTCGGCGAGCCGGGCGAGGAAGTCCCAGTCGGTGACGTTGGACTGGCTGATGAAGTCGTACACCGTCTTCGTCGACTGGATCCGGCCGACCGGAACGCCGTCCAGCGCGGCCAGCTTCTCGGCGATGTCGGAGGCGGACTGGTTCTTGTACGCGGCCACCCGGCGCCGGCGCATCAGCCGGTGCCCGAAGTCGTAGCCCCGGACGACCGTGAACGCGCCCGTGCCGTCGTAGTCGGCCTCGAAACCGGTGATCTCGCCGGTCAGCAGTGTGTCGCCGACGCCCTGCCCGTCGGCCACGGTGGCGATGGTGACCGGGGTCCCGAACGTGGCGCCCAGCCGGCTGATCATGATCCGGTACGGGTCGCGGAAGGTCAGCTGGAAGGCGGCGGGGACCCCGGCGCCCTGGTCGACCCAGCCGTCGACGAGCGCGTGCACCGCGTCGTCGGGCAGCTTCCCGCCGCCGATGCGGACCTGCAGGACGGCGGACGTCGCTTGCCGCACCATCAGCGCAGCACCTCCTCGGCTGCGGGCAGCAGCAGTTCGGTGCCCGAGGGCAGCCGGGCGGGGTCGTCGATGTCGTTGGCCTCGGCGATCGCCCGCCACGCGGTCGCGTCGCCGTACTCCCGCCAGGCCAGCGACTGCAGGGAGTCCCCGGCGACGACCCGGTGCACGCGCTGCGCGGTCAGCGCGCCCGACGTCGGGTTCTGTCGCTTGGTCTTGCTCGGGATCTCGTTGAGCTGGAGTCGGCAGCTGGCCCGGATGGGCACACCGCTCGTCCCGAACAGGAGGTACGACGTGGACAGGGAGGACACGTACGCCGTGAAGCGCGCGGTGGAGAACGAACCCCACTCGAGGACCACCCACGGCGGTGACGGCTTGTGTCCGTGGATGGACGCGTCCGTCACCTCCAGGCAGTCCAGCAGCGACTCGACGTTCTTCAGCACGGCACTGCCGGTCGGCTGGTCGGAGGAGTCGAGGAAGATCTCCAAGCTCATCTCCAGCGGCTCCACGCCCATGAACTGCGGTGTGGGTCCCTCCCGTTCGATCTGGACGGGGGTGACCTTCCACTGGGCGCGGCGGCTCATCTCCACCTGCGACGGGTTGAAGTCGAAGTCGAACGTCCTGATGAGCGCGCCCGGGGTGGTGCCGCCACCGAGCGGGGGTTCGTGGATCGCCAGACTGGCGCGCACGAGGCTGTTGCCGGCGCCCTTGCTGGTGGCCATGTCCTGGGGTTCTCCTTGTCCGGTCAGTCCGTGAAGCCGTGGTGGGTGATCTCCAGGACCTCGGTGGCGACGGCCGGGCTGGCCGGGTCGAGCGAGGGGCCCTGCCAGCTGACCGGCAGCACGTCGATCAGGCCCCAGCTGGCCACCTCGGACCCGTCCGCCCGCAGCGCCCTGATCTGCGCGGTGGGCCGCTTGATCCCCGTCTGCACGGAGGAGATCCACTTGGCGACCTTCGAGGTGTCCGGGGTGAGCGGGCGGGTCAGCCGGATCGTGGAGAACGTGACGCGCGTCGGCAGCTGCCACACGAACCCGTTGTTGCCGCCCTCCTGCCGGTGCTCGATCTCCACCTGCGACGACAGCCCCTCGCAACCGTTGAAGTAGCCGAGGCTCTCGCCGTCGATGCTGAGCGTGAACCAGATGGTGGAGCCCGGATCCTTTTGGGCCATCAGAGGCGGGGCCTTTCTCGAACGTCGTCTTCGGTGAGCTGTCTTCTTCGCCTGGCGTTCCGGTCCCGGCCGTCAGTGCCTGGGATCGCGGAGTCTGCCGATCCGCTCGCGGTCCATGCGCAGTTCGGTGCGGATCAGGCGGGTGATGCGGCCGATGAGCCGGTGTGCCAGTTCATCGAGCTGGAAGTCGGTGAGCGCCCTGGGGTCGAACCCGTTCCCCTGAACCGCCGAGTACTCCGGCGGCGCGCCACCGGCGGGGCCCGGGGAGTACGGAGGCGGGGCGTCGCCGCCGGGGTTCGCCGAGTAGGGGGGTGGCGCCTCGGCGCCCGCGGTGGCGGGGGACGGGGGGCCGCCGGAGGAGCCCGTGGCGGCGCTCTCGCTCCGGCCGGGACGCGTCCGGCCCAAGGTGGACGCGACCGTGGCGGCGGCCGCCGCGGCGAGCGCACCGGTGGCCCGGAAGGCGGAGGGGACGCGCTGGACGACGGGGAGCGGCGGCGCGGGCGCGGCAGCGGCCCTGGGCGGGGCCAGCTGTGCGACGCGGAGGGGAGAGCCGACGGGAACGGGGGCGGCGCGCCGCAACGGGATGGCCTCAACGCGCCCCGGCGAGGCAGTCGTTGGGCGAGCGGCGGTGGGGGCCGGGGTGCGCTGCACCGGCAAGGTCGGTATGGGGGGTGGTGACGGGTGCGTCGGGGGCGCGGGCGGCGGGGCGGAGGCGGGAGTGGTTGCCGGGGGCGGGGTGAGCTGCGTCGGGGCGGGCGGTGTGGGGGGTGATGAAGGGTGCATCGAGGGCGTGGGCGGAGTGGTTGCCGGGGGTGGGGTGAGCTGCGCTGGGATGGGTGGTGCGGGGGGTGATGAATGGTGTGCTGAGGGCGCGCGCGGGGTGAGCTGCGCCGGTGCGGGCGGTGCGGGCGGTGCGGGCGGTGCGGGCGGTGCGGGCGGTGCGGGCGGTGC
>NZ_JBSGDB010000001.1:0-73050 GCF_053602155.1 Streptomyces sp. NPDC004561 | reverse complement strand
CTCGGGATCTCCCTGGGGCAGGCCCAGGTGCCAGGCGATCCGCTCGGCCGGTTCGACGCCCGCCGCGCTCCCGGCGACGACGGCCGTCACATCCAGTGCCCGCAGCGCCTTGACCGTGTGCCGCAGGGAGCCGCGATGCTCCACCGTGTCCGCGTAGGCACCCGGCACGACGGCCTCGCCGGGTCGGTGGGGGGCGAGTTGGACGGCCACGCTCCGCCAGCCCTGCCGCGCGAAGGTCTCCACGAAGGGGGAGCTGCCATCGGGGGCGACGATCGCCACGTTGCCTGCGGTGGCTTCGAACCGGCGAGCGGCCACGAGTGTGGCGGAGGTGACGGCCATGGGAAGCGGCTCCAGGGCGGAAGGTGTGTGTGGGGGGATGGGCCGGCGGCTGCTATGGCCGAGGCGGGGGGAAGGGCTCGGGTCTGGGCTTCCGGCCAGGCGGTGGCCGGCTACGAGGACCAGATGCGTGCCTTTCCCTGGCTGGTGGCCGCGGGTCTGGCAGGTACGGCGGGCGGTGTCGGGGTGGGCAGGGTCGCGGGCACGGATCTCCTTGCGAGCGGGACGAGCCACGGCGTCCGACGTTGCCGGGAACAGTGGCCGGGAACAGTGGTCGGGGGGAGTCGTGAACGGATCCATGGCGTGGAGACCGCCTGGTACGACGATCCGTCAGGACCGGCCGCGCGGCGCACGACTGGGCTCACCTGGGCACGGCGAGCGGGCCCGAGGTGCCGGGAGGCGCGGCGCAGGGCGAAGCGGCCGACTTCTGCCGGGGCGGCGGACACGGATGGCCCGTCCAGTGGGCGGTGCGCGTGTCCCCGGTCCGGGCTCAGGAGCCGTTCGGAGTGGTCAGCTCGCGGGCCGCGCCGGATGCCGGCGGGAGGGTTCGGGTGCCCACCGGGTCGTCGGGACTCTGCCCGGAGCCGACGTCACGGCGACGGAGGAGCGGGGAGTCCGGTAGTGGTCCCGGCTCCGCACCGACTGCGGCACATGGTCGTTCAACGTTCCTCCACCCGTCCCCCGTACGCCTCCTGGAGCACCGAAGCTCTGCCCCGAGGCCGGTCCGCCCAGCTCCCGGCCGGTTCAGGCCGGGCCGAAGAGTGCCCTCCTCCCCCGATGCTGCCGGCCGCCCCGTGTCGCCCTTGGCGGTGGGGACGGTGCCCGGCACTAGGAGGGCGGCATCACTATGTCTCTTTGAATCGGCAATTGCAAGCGGCTGATTTCCCTTCTCATCTCGCGAGAAGTTCGAGCTTGAACCTTCTCGTGAGATGAGAAACGGCTGGTCGTTTCTCATCTCGTGAGAAATGTGTATGAGGCAAGATGCCCAGGTCGGAGCGGTTGCGCGCATGCCCTAGCCTGGCGGGGTACTCATCCGGACTCGTCGATAGGAACACTGTGCGCGCCATTGTCATGAGGGAATTCGGCGGCCCCGAGATTCTGCGACTGGAAGACGTTCCCGACCCCGAGCCCGCGCGCGGACAAACACTGCTGGACGTGCGACTGGCAGGTGTCAATTACGCAGATGTGCACGTTCGCGGAAATACTTACCTCGCGCCGGTCGAACTGCCCTACATCCCGGGCAACGAGGTCGTCGCCACCACGCCGGACGGCAAGCGCGTCGTGGCGCTGACGCGGGGCGGCGGCTACGCGGAGAAGGTGGCCGCCCACCGCAGACTGCAATGGGAGATCCCGGACGAGATCACCGACGAACAGGCCGTACCGCTGGCCCTGCAGGGGAACAGCGCCTACCACCTCCTTTTCACGGTCGCCCAGATTACCAAGGGGGAGACGGTCGTCGTCCCCGCCGCGGCCGGCGGTGTGGGCTCGCTGGCCGTCCAGCTGGCGCACCGCGTGGGCGCCCGGGTCATCGCCCTCGCCAGTACGGGCGAGAAGCGTCGACTGGCCCTGGAACTCGGCGCGACGGCGGCCGTCGACTCCTCCGACGAGGACGGACTGACGGAACGGATCCTCGACGCGGCCGGCGGGCCCGTCCACGCCGCGCTGGAGATGACCGGCGGCAGGACGCTGCACCAGACCCTCGGGGCGCTGGGCCCCCGCGGCAGACTCGCCGTATACGGCTTCGCCGGCGGACAGCTCACCGACGTCCCCGTGCACACGCTGCTGCAGAAGTCCATCACCGTCGCGGGCTTCTGGCTGCCGAACCTCTACACCGACCGCACGCTCCCGCTGGCCGCCTCCATGAGGCAGCTCTTCGACGCCGTCGGCCACGGCACGCTCAAGATCGTCAACGGCGGCACCTTCCCGCTCGCCGACGCGGCCAAGGCGCACAACGCGCTCAACAACCGTACGGGTACGGGCAAGTTCAGCCTCGATACCGTCACGCAATAATCTTGGTCCCAGAACGTGCGCGGTGACACGAGCACCGGGCACGGCCGCGCTCCGGAGGAGGGGCGCGGAGGACCGAGGGGGTACGGCTGATGAGTGGGCAGCGCGGAACCGGGACCAGCTACGCGGAGCGCTTCATGCGGGTGCAGCAGGCGTTCATCACCCTGGGACCCGGCGCCCACCGGCTGTCCGAGATCGCCAAGACCGCCGATCTCGACGACTCCACCACCGGCCGCATGCTGACCGCCGGCACCTACAACAGCACCTTCGTCCGGATCGACCGGGGCCTCTACCAGCTCGGCAGCACCGTCGCCGACCTGGGACTCCACGCACTCGCCGAGGACAACCTCTCCGGCAGCGAGGCCACGGCCGTACTCCAGGGCCTGCGCAAGGCGACCGACGACGGCCTGGTCTTCCTCTACATGAGAGCCCCCTTCGGCATAGCCGGCAGGCAGTGCCTGGACATGGCGGTGGGGGACTCCGACCTCGTCGAACTCGGCATGACGCCCCGCGACGTCCTCTCCGTCACCCGGTCGCTGCGCACCGGCGCCTCGGGCCGCACGATCCTCGCCTACCTGCCCGCGCAGATCCAGGAGCGGGTCGCCGCCGACCCGGTCCCGGAGGAAGCGGGGCCCGGCGTCATCAAGGACGGCGACGAGCTGCTCGCCTCGCTCGCCGACGTCCGCGACCAGGGATACGCCCTGGGCCACCAGGAATGCATGGCGAAGTGGAACTCCATCGCCGCCCCCGTTATCTGGGACGGCGCGATCTGGGGCGCGGTCCTGCTGCTCAAGCCCATGGACGTCATGCCGGAGGCACCCCAGCACTACATCTACGCCACCATCACCGCCGCCGCCCGGCTCAGCCGGCTCGGCGGAGCCTGGCCCGCCGACTGAGCAGCCGCCCGGGACCTCCCAGCAGCGTGCCTTGCCAGTGCCGGGTGCGCGTCGCACGCTGGTTCCATGGGCGGTCAGGACGGCCCCACACTCATCACGTCCGTGCAGCGGGCCTTCCGCCTGCTGGAAGCGGTGAGCTCGCACGAGAACGGCGCGCCGGCCAAGCAGCTGGCTCGTGAGACGGGCCTGCCCCTGGCCACCGCCTACCACCTGCTGCGGACCCTGGTCCACGACGGATACGTGCGCAAGCTGGACGACGGTTGCTTCGTCCTGGGCGACAAACTGCAGGCCCTGCACACCACGGGCCGCGAGCAGGTGCTGCTCAGCCGGATCCGCCCCACCCTCGCCGCGCTGCGGGACGAGCTGGCCACCGCCGCCTACCTCACCTTCTACGAGGAGGGCGAGATCAGGGTCGCGGAGATCGTCGACGGCCCCCGCACTCCCCGGGTCGACCTCTGGGTGGGGTTCGAGGACGCCGGGCACGCCACCGCGCTCGGCAAGTGCGTGCTGCGCGAAATGAACGACGACTCCCGCCGGGACTACCTGTCCCGGCACCACCTCGCGGACCTCACGCCGCGGACCGTCACCAGTCTTCCGGAACTGCTCCGCAGGCTCGACGCCTCTCCCATGGCACCGGCCGTCACCGACCTGGAGGAGTACGCGCTCGGCACGGTGTGTGTCGCGGTGCCCGTCCTGTGCGGCGACATCCTGGGCTCGCTCGGTGTGTCCCTGCCCGTGGAACAGCACTCCCGGCTCCAGGAGCTGCGGGCACGACTGATTCCGGCCGCGAACCGCGTGACCAGGAGCCTGTCGTTCACTATCTGAAAATCCGCGCCTTGTGACCGCCTGAGCGAAACCCGTTTCCTTGAGTCCACGGACAACGGGTGTGCCCCCACACAGGTGAGGACCGCGGACACAGATGAGCCAGGCCCCAGACCATGCTCACGAACAGCGCCCCGGGCGGCCGTTCGCCGGCCGGGTGAGCCGCCTGCGCGCGTCGACCCGAGGACGTGCCGGAGCGCGGCTCGCGGTCGGACTGCACGTGCTGCCGGTGCTGGTCGTCGCCCTCATCGTGCTCGTCGACGCCGTCGGCGGAGCCGGCATGATCTGGCTGCCGCTGCTGGCCGCGGGGCCCGCACTGGCCGCCGCCACCAGCGGGCCGCTGGGCGTGGTGTGCGTCGGTCTGCTCGCCGCGGTCCTGGGCGCGGCGCTGGGCAGGGAAGGGGTGCCCGGCCGCGAACTCATGGCCGTACTGGCGGCGCTGCTCGCCGTCACCCTGGCCAGCGGCCTGGCCAGTGCGCTGCGCGGCCGCCGGGAACGGGTGCTCGCCGCCGTCCGCTCGGTGGCGGAGGCCGCCCAGCAGGCCCTGCTGAAGCCCGTACCGGAGACCGTCGGCCCCTTCCAGGTCGCGGTCCGCTACAGCGCCGCCGCGGCGGAGGCCCGGATCGGCGGGGACCTCTACGCCCTGGTGCCCACCCCGCACGGGATCCGGCTGATCGTCGGCGACGTACGCGGCAAGGGGCTGCTGGCCGTCGGCACCGCCGCACTCGTCCTGGGCGTCTTCCGCGAGGCGGCCTACGACGAGCCCGACCTCCTCGACGTCGTCAGCAGGATCGAGCGGAGCCTGGCCCGCAACCTCGGAACCGACGACTTCGTCACCGCCGTGATCGCCGGCTACCCACGGCCCGGACACCTGGAGGTGGTCAACTGCGGGCACGGGGCCCCACTGCTGATTTCCGCATCCGGAGACGTCGTGGCGGTGAACCCCACCCACCCCGCTCCGCCCCTCGGGCTGCGCGCCCTCTCCGGCGAGACACCCCGCCTCCAGAGCCTGCCCTTCGCCGACGGGGACCAGCTGCTGCTCTACACCGACGGCGTCACCGAGGCCCGCGACCACACCCGCAAGTTCTACCCGCTCGCCGAAAGGGTGGCCCGGCATGTCTCGGACGATCCGGCCCGTACCCTCACCGCGCTGCACAACGAACTGCTCGCGCACGTGGGCGGCCGGCTGCACGACGACGCGGCCCTGCTGCTGCTCCGCAGGCAGCACGCCCTTGAACCGGCATCCTCGCGCGAACCGGGAGCCGACGGCACCGGCATCGGCCGTCACGTAACCGCTGTCCCGTCGCACCACCCGGAGCCCCAGCGTCAGGCAATTCGCCAGCGCTGCTTTCCGCCTGCCTGACCGGGCGCGTGGCGGGGTCCGCCGGGCCGGCTTCCCGCGTCCTGGCACCCGCCGCCGGGCGTCAGGACGCCTCGAGATCGGCCCACCAGCTGACCCCGCCCGCATGGACGCGTATCCCGTGCCGAGCGGCCAGCGCGCGCACGATCGCCACCCCGCGACCGTGCTCGTCCGGGTCGACCCCTAGACGCGTCCGTCCCGCCGGAACGGTGGGTCCCGCGTCGGTGACCTCCACGCGCAGAGTGCCCGTCCCGTCCCGCCGGACCCACGACAGCCGCAGCACCGCGGGCGGCATCGCGTGGATGACCGCGTTGGTGACCAGCTCCGACACCACGAGCAGCGCATCCTCGACGATCTCGGGGGACACGTTCCAGTCGGCGAGTATCGCGCGCACGCGGCGGCGAACGGCCGAGACGGCCCCGGCGGCGGGCGGCAGCGGACACACGAGTTCGCATGCCTCCCGAGCCAGCGTATTGAGAACCGCCATCTTGTCTCCTGGGGATGAACGCCGCCCCGAGGGGCGCCGGACCTCGGCACATTGCCGGGCTTCCAGCAACCTATGGAGCGCGACGGGGGCGGTCAATGAACGATGGTCGGCATTACCGAACGCCGCAGTTCGCCCGAGACACAACGACCGCCGCTACGAACAGCGGACCGCTCCCGGCAGTAATAGGCTCGCCTCATGGCCGGCCCAGTCCAGTCGATCGAACGGGCGGCGGCGATTCTGCGCCTTCTCGCCGGTGGGCCCCGCCGACTGGGGCTCGGCGAGGTGGCGGCCTCCCTCGGGCTGGCGAAGGGCACCGCCTACGGCATCCTGCGCACGCTCCAGCACGTGGACTTCGTGGAACGGGACGCGGCGACCGGGAAGTACCAGCTCGGAGCGGCCCTCCTGCACCTCGGAACGAGCTACCTGGACGTCAACGAGCTGCGGTCGCGCTCCATCAACTGGGCCGACGCCCTGGCCGCCCGCAGCGGCGAAGCCGTACGTCTCGGCACCCCGCTGGAGGGCAAGGTCCTCGTCATCCACCACGTCTTCCGGCCGGACGACACGCTCCAGACCCTCGACGTCGGCTCCCTGCTGCCCCTGCACGCCTCATCGCTCGGCAAGGTGCTGCTGGCCTACGGGACCGCCCCCGTGGAAGCGGCCGCGGAACCGGAACTGGAGGCGTACACCCGGCACACCCTGGTCCTCCCGGAGCAGCTCGACCGGGCGCTCGCCGAGGTCCGGGAACTCGGCTGGGCCGCCGAGATCCAGGAGATGAGCATGGGCGAGGCCGGACTCGCCGCGCCGATCCGCGGGCACGGCGGACTCGTCGTCGGCGCCATCGGCCTGTCCGGTCCGGTGGAGAGGATCTGCGACAGCCAGGGGCGTCCGCGGCCCCAGCTCATCACCCTGCTCCGTGAGGCCTCGCGGGCGATCTCCAGAGAGCTGGGCGCCGGCCGCTGGTAGGCCCGGCCGGCTCCTCGGCAACGTGTGGGAAGGCAGACCGATCATGGTGGAACGGTACGTAATGTCCATCGATCAGGGCACCAATTCCACCCGATGCATTCTGTTCGACCACCGCGGGCGGCTGGTGTCGGTGGCCCAGGAGGAACACCAGCAGCACTTTCCCCGGCCCGGATGGGTCGAGCACGACGCCGTCGAGATATGGCACAACCTCCAGCGGGTGGTGCCCGAGGCCCTGTCCGTCGCCGGTGTCGACGCCGACCGGATCGCCGCCGTCGGCCTGGCCAACCAGCGGGAGACCACGGTGCTCTGGGACCGGCGGACGGGCGCGCCGGTCGGCAGGGCGATCGTCTGGCAGGACACCCGCACGGCGCCGCTCGTCGACGAGCTCAGACGCGATCCCGGCGAGGAGTTCTTCCTGGAGCGCTGCAGCCTGGTGCCCTCGACCTACTTCTCCGCGCTGCGGCTGCGCTGGCTCTTCGACAACGTCAAGGGTCTGGAGCAGCGGGCCAAGGACGGCGAGGTGCTGTTCGGGACGATCGAGAGCTGGCTGATCTGGAACCTCACCGGCGGCGCCGACGGCGGCCTGCACATCACCGACGTCACCAACGCCAGCCGCACCATGCTGATGAACATCCGCAGCCTCACCTGGGACGAGGACCTGCTGTCGCTCTTCGGCGTGCCCCGCCCGATGCTGCCGGAGATCAGGCCCTCCGCGGAGACGTACGGCGAGGCCGGGCCGCTGCTCCCCGGCGTACGCATCACCGCCGCCCTCGGCGACCAGCAGGCCGCCCTCTTCGGCCAGACCTGCTTCTCCCAGGGCGAGGCGAAGTGCACCTACGGAACGGGCAGCTTCCTGCTGCTCAACACCGGTAGCGAGCTCGTGCGTTCGAGCCACGGGCTGCTCACGACCGTGGCCTACAAGATCGCGGACCAGCAACCGGTCTACGCGCTGGAGGGCTCGATAGCCGTCACCGGCTCGCTCGTGCAGTGGTTCCGCGACCGCCTGGGGCTGATCAGCAGCGCGCCCGAGATCGAGACCCTCGCCCGGACGGTCGAGGACAACGGCGGCTGCTACATCGTCCCCGCCTTCTCGGGTCTGTTCGCACCCCGCTGGCGCAGCGACGCCCGCGGGGTCATCGTCGGCCTCACCTCGTACATCACCAAAGGACACCTGGCCCGTGCCGTCCTGGAGGCCACCGGCTGGCAGACGCGCGAGGTCGTCGACGCCATGAACGCCGACTCCTCGGTCCCCCTGAGACAGCTCAAGGTGGACGGCGGCATGACGGCGGACAACCTGCTCATGCAGTTCGTCGCCGACGTCCTCGACGTGCCCGTGGTACGGCCCATGGTCGCCGAGACCGTCTCCCTCGGCGCCGCCTACGCCGCCGGCCTCGCCGCCGGCTACTGGTCGGACCTGGAAGTCCTGCGCCGCAACTGGCACCGAGCCGCCCAGTGGCTCCCCGCCATGGACCCCGCCCGCCGCGACGCGGAGTACGAGAACTGGCAGCGAGCCGTGGAACGATCCCTGGGCTGGGCACGGTCCACCTGACCGGCGATCCGCCCCAGGCCGATGCCCCGGTCCACGGCTGCTCTGTTCTGCTCCCGGAGACCCGGGTCAGTGCTCGCGTGTGGCGGGGCCGCCGTGGAGGTGGTCGGCGATTTCCTCGGGACTCGGGGCCGGGGGGAGGGCGCGGGAGCGTTCGGGGCGCAGTCCGTCGAGGAAGACGCCGAGGTGGCGCCCGGTCAGCGCGGCGGCCTGCTCGGGCGGGAGATAGGGCAGCGGGCGGCACACCAGCGCGGCGGTGGCGATCAGGTCCACGGCCGTGACGTCCGCGCGGATCAGGTCGCGCCTACGCCCCTCGGCCAGGATCTCCTCCAGGACGGCGGCGATGTCGCGTTGCAGTTCGCGCGCCTGGGGGTCGTCGGTCTGGGGTCCGCCGATCAGGGGCAGGACCAGCAGGTCGCGGCTGCCGGCCACGCTCTGCAGGAACGCCCCGACGGCCGCGTACGGATCCGCCTGCGCGGTCACCGCCGCCGAGCGGGCCGCGTCCAGGACGATGCCGAACCCCTCGGTGACGACCGCCGCGATCAGCGCTTCGCGGCCCGGGAAGCGCCGGTAGAGCGTCGCGATGTTCACGCCCGCACGACGGGCGATCTCCTCCAGCGGCACGGCCGTACCCGCCTCCAGGAAGGCGCTGCGGGCGGCGCTGAGAATCTGGGCGCGATTGCGCGCCGCGTCCATGCGCAGCCGGGGTGCTGCGCGCCCTGTGGCCCGTTCGGCGGTCACCGGTTCACCTCTGTTCTCGTCCTGGCCTGCCAGCCGAGACTACGACACACCGGCATAAGTGAAGGGTTTCCTGCGCTTAGTGTTAGTGTCGGTCCGCGTTCGAATCCACCAGTGGAAGGAACCCGTCCCATGACCGCAGTGCACTGTTCGCGCTTCGCAGGGAAAGTCGCCGTCGTCACCGGCGGAAGCCGGGGCATCGGCGCGGCGGTCGCAACCCGCCTGGCCGCGGAAGGCGCCGCCGTCGTCATCGGCTACCGCGGCAACGAGCAGGCGGCAGAAGAGCTCGTCTCCTCGCTCGACGCGGACGGCGGCCGCGCGCTCGCGCTGCGCGCCGACGTCACCGACCCCGACCAGACCAGGGCCCTGTTCGAGCAGGCGATGGACCGGTTCGGCCGGATCGACGTCCTGGCCTCGTGCGCGGGCGTCGAGCACTTCGACGCGCTGGAGAACATCGCTCCGGCCGACTTCGACCGCGTCTTCGCCGTCAACACCCGCGGTCAGCTCTTCGCCGCCCAGCAGGCGGCCGCCCGCATGGGCGCCGGCGGCAGGATCGTGCTCACCTCCTCCGTCAGCGCCTCCCGGGCCGTCTTCGGACACACCCTGTACGCGGCATCCAAGGCGGCCGTGGAGTCGATGGTCCTGAACCTGTCCGCGGAACTCGGCGGGCGCGGCATCACCATCAACGCCATCGCCCCCGGCGGTACCGCCACCGACATGGCCGCCGAACACGGCGCCAGTTACCAGCACCCCAAGCTCCGCGACACCATGTCCCTGCCCCAGTGGCTCGAGGTCCACGGCGCGCTCGGCCGCCTCGCGAGCCCGCAGGAGGTCGCCGCCGGGTACGCCTTCCTCGCCTCCGACGACGCGGCGTACCTCACCGGCCGCACCCTCCCCCTCGACGGCGGCTTCTTCTGACGCGCCCGAGCGCTCGCGCCGTGCCGCGAAGAGAAGACCGGCACCGCGTCTGACCGCGCCCCCTTGTGCTCCCCGCAGTCCCGCAGCCGACGGGTTGCGCTCTTCGCAGCCCGCGCCCGCAGCCCCGTAGCCGACGAGAAGAAGCCATGCCCTCTCAGAACGCCCTCAGCTCCCCGGCCACCGTCGAGCCCGGCCGGCCCCGCCACCGTGCCGACCACATGGACCGGCAGCCCCCTCACCCGCACCTGGACGACGCCGAGCACGGCATACCGCCCGCCGTCCTGGCGGCCGCGGCCCCGCTCCGCAAAGCGATCACCGTTCCGGTCATCACCTCACTGCTCGTCGGCGCCGCCTTCGTCGCCGTCTTCCTCGCGGCCTTCCACGCCCCCGCCTCCCACCGCCTGCCGCTGGGCATAGCCGCCCCCGACACCACCGCGGCGCACGTGGAACTGGCGGTCAACGACCTCGACGGCCAGGCCGTCAGCTTCCACCGCTACCCGCGGGCGGCGGCCGCCCGCGCCGCGATCGAACGCGGCGACTTGGGCGCCGCCCTGGTCACCGACCCGCACCGGCATCTGAAGCTGCTGGTGGCCGGCGCCCAGGGACCCTCGGCCACGGGAGCGGTCCAGGCCACCCTGACCGCCGCGCTCGGCCATCCCGTCCCCGTCAGTGACGTGGTGCCGCTCGACCCGCAGGACTCCCGCGGACTGTCGATCTTCTACTCGTGCTTCGGAGTCGTCCTGGCCGGCTACCTCTTCGCCGTGTCCTCCTACCAGATCGCCCCCCGCATGGCTCTGGCCGCACGCACGGCCGCCATGGCCGCCTTCTCCGTGGCCTCCGGTCTGGTCGTCGCCGCCATCGCCTGCCTGGCCCTCGGCGCGATCCCGGCCGCCTTCACCACCACCGCGGGCGTCGCCGCCCTGCTGGCGCTCGCGATGGCCGCCTCCGCCGGTCTGATCATGCGCGCGTGCGGGCCCGCCGGGATCCCGCTGGCCTCCATCGTCCTGCTCATCCTCGGCAACGCGTCCAGCGGAGGCATCCTGCCCCCGCAGTACCTGCCCGCATGGCTGTCCCCCCTCGCCTACGCCCTGCCGCCGGGCATCGCCGTCCGCGCCCTGCGCGCGGCGTCCTACTTCCACAGCGCACACCTCGCCACGGGGCTCACCCTCCTCGCCTGCTGGAGTGCCGCCTGTCTCATCGTCCAGTACGCACTCGACCGCGCGGCCCGCCACCGGGCCATGGCACCCGTCCCGGTCCAGGCGAACTGAGCGATGACGGGGGCCACTTCACGTCAGGACCCGTGACGGAAGGGCGCAGCTCCGGTGCGGGTGGACCTGGCCGGCACCAGGCCTCCCGAGCGCTCAGGGGCACCTGGGCGCGTCACCCGTACAGCACCGCTCACCGGGCGCGGGGGTGTGACCGGCGCCAGGCTGAGACCGCCACGGCAGGGGGGTTGCCGAGGGCACTCTCCGCTGCACGCCCGGCTCGGTGGAAGGACTTATGTCCATGTCGACACAGGACGGCCCCGAACCCCTGCGGGTGTTCATCCTCAGCGCCTCCTTGCGCAAGGACTCCCTCAACACGCGCCTCGCCGGTCTGGCCGAACGCCTTGCCGCCGAGAGCGGATCCGTGGTCGACCACGCGTCCCTGCGCGGCTTCTCCCTGCCCCCGTACGACGGTGACGTCGAGACCGCCGACGGCGTCCCGGAGGCCGCTCTGGACCTGGGCCGGCGCATCGCCGACGCCCACGCGATCGTCATCGCCGCCCCCGAGTACAACGCCTCGGTGCCGGGCGCCCTGAAAAACGCCATCGACTGGGTCTCCCGCATCCGCCCCCAGCCCTTCAAGGACACCCACGCACTGCTGCTGTCCGCCTCCCCGTCTCTCATCGGCGGCAACCGCGGCCTGTGGGCCCTGCGCGTCCCCCTGGAACACCTCGGCACGCGCGTCTACCCCGACATGTTCAGCCTCGCTGCCGCCCACCAGGCGTTCGCCCCCGACGGCAGTCTGACCGACCAGGGCCTGCAAGGCCGCCTCGCCGAGACCCTGCGTGCCTTCCTGGCCCTGGTCGAGGCCGACACCCGCTACGTGTGCCTCACGCGCCGCTGGTACGAATTCCTCGGCGACCGCACCGGAGCCCACGTCACCCAGCGCGCGGAGGACTGACACCGGCCGCACCAGGGTCCCGCCGCGAGGTACTGCCAGGCGTTCCGCTCTCGGCGGACTGCCCCCGCAGCCTCTTGCATTCGCTCCGCTGCGGAGTAATCGTCATTACATGATTACGGCAGAGGAACGAGAGAAGCTGCGCGGCTGGTTCGCCGGCCGTCTGCCGGACGACCTGTTCGAGGAAGTGGTCGACGTGACCGTCGACCGCGAGGAGATCACCGTCGTCGGCCGTATCGCCGCACCCCGGCTCACCGACGACGCGTCGCCCAACGAGCGTGAGGCGGCGATTCAGGGCCGGGTCCAGGAGTTCCGCGAGCGGACCCGGGAGGCACGGATCGCGGTCGCCCGGGACGCTGAGCACCGCTTCCGCCGCAAGGTGTCCTGGGGTGTGGAGTGCGCCGGGGAACGCGCCCTGTTCACGCATGTCGCCGCACCCGTCATGACCCGGCTGCGCCAGCCCGAGCGCCAGGTCCTCGACACCCTGATCGCGGGTGGCGTCGCCCGCAGCCGCAGCGACGCCCTGGCGTGGTGCGTGCGCCTGGTCCAGCGCCACACGGACGACTGGCTCACCGAGTTGCGGGAGTCCCTGGAACACGTACAGCGGGTCCGCGCGCAGGGCCCCGACACCGCGCCCGAGGACACCCATGACAAGGGGCGCGACGGCGGAGAGGAGTGAGCGGGAGGTGGAGCAAACCTCCACCTGCGGCCCGGGAGACGGATGGCCCGCCTCCTGGGCCGTCATCAGCGGTCCCCGCCGTCCGCCGCCGCAGAGGTCACCCGCCTGGGCGTTCCGCCGTGCGGTAACGGGCGGCCATCGAGGTACCGGAGCCCTCGCGCAGGGCCCTCTCCGCGTCGGCCAGTGCGGCCACGGCCTCGGCGTCCGACAGGCCGGGCACGCAGACCACTTCCCCGGTCTCCAGTGCGGCGAGGGAGGCGGTGACCACGTCGGACGCGGTCATGCCGCCCTCGTCGTGGACCCGGGCCGCCCCGGGCACCGGGGTCTCACCCGTGCCGAGGTGGAACTCGGTGGCGGTGAGTCCGGGGCAGACGACCTGCACGCGCACCGGTGTGCCGGCCAGTTCGGCCGCCAGGGTCCTGGTGAACGTCACCATGTAGCCCTTGGTGCCCGCGTAGACGGCCCGGTGGGGGAGGGGACCGGGCGGCAGGGCCCCGGCGAACGCCAGCAGTGAGGCGACGTTGACGATCGCGCCCCCGCCGCGCGCCAGCATGGGCGCGACGGCCGCCCGGGTCAGCACCGTGGGCGCCACGACGTTCACGTCGAGCACCTTGGTCTGCAACGCGGGGTCGACCTCGGCGAACGGGCCGTACCCGTTGATCCCGGCGTTGTTCACCAGCAGCGCCACATCGGGGCCGGCGACCCGCTCGGCGATCTTGGCGAGGTCCGACGAGTGGGAGAGGTCCGCGATCACGGTCTCCACCGCCGCCGCGGTCTTCTCGCGCAATCCCTCGGCCAGCGCGGCGAGCCGCTCGCCCCGACGGGCGACGAGCACCAGGTCCCAGCCCCGCCGGGCGAGCTGTACGGCGTACTCGGCACCGATCCCCGACGACGCCCCGGTCACCACGGCCGTTCCGGCCGTCCCGTCCGCTGTCATCCGCCGCATCCTTTGCTCGACGGCCGGCCCCTCGCCCAGCAGGCCGTGCCCGTAACCCCTGTGATCGCAGTGCAGTGTTTCCTGCCGCCGGCCGGCCGAAACTCGCGATGGCGGCAGGCTGCCGACACGGCGTGCGGGACACCGGCTGCCCCGGATCCCTCCGGGGCGGCTGTGCGTCTGTACTCGATCAGCCGTCGGCGGGGCGGGTGGCGGAACTCCCCCGGCGGCTCGGGGCGGCGATCAAGGCCATTTGCGGTATATATCGGACATAGGTGATCGAGGGAAATCGAGGGAAGGTGTGTGCCATGAAGTTCGCAGTGATCGGCGGAACCGGGCGGATCGGATCACGGGTGGTGGCGAACCTGGACGCCGCCGGCCACCAGGCCGTACCGCACTCCCTGTCCACGGGCGTGGACATCCTCACCGGCCAGGGCCTGGAGGCGGCCGTGGCGGATGCCGACGTCGTCGTCAACCTGACGAACTCCCCGACCTTCGACGACGCCTCGATCGCCTTCTTCCGGACCACGATGGGCAACCTCCTCGCCGCGAGCGAGAAGGGCGGAGTCGGCCACTTCGTCATCCTCTCGATCGTCGGCGCGGACCAGGTGCCCGGTCTGGACTACTACCGGGCGAAGGTGCTCCAGGAGGACATCCTCAAGTCCGGGCCGATCCCGTATTCCATCGTCCGCGCCACGCAGTTCATGGAGTTCATGGACGCGACCCTCGCCATGACGACCGAGGGCGACACAGTCCGCCTGCCCCGCACGCCGATCCAGCCGATCGCCGCCGCGGACGTGGCCCGCACCGTCGCCGAGGTCGCCGCGGGCAGCCCCCT
This sequence comes from Streptomyces sp. NPDC004561, assembly GCF_053602155.1. Taxonomy (NCBI): domain Bacteria; kingdom Bacillati; phylum Actinomycetota; class Actinomycetes; order Kitasatosporales; family Streptomycetaceae; genus Streptomyces; species Streptomyces sp. NPDC004561. The sequence goes on along the minus strand of NZ_JBSGDB010000001.1, from coordinate 58,363 downwards.
GAACGGCGTCGTCGACATCGCGGGCCCCGATGTCTTCCCGCTCGACGAACTCGGCCGTCTGATCGTGACCGCCAAGGGCGACGGCCGCACTGTCGTCACCGACGACACCGCGGGTCTGTTCGCCGCGGTCCCCGGCGACGTCCTCACCGCCCGGGGCGACGCCCGGATCGCCCCCACCCACTACACCGACTGGCTCTCCTGAACGAGCCGTCCTTGCGCTCGGCTTCGGCAGGGCGAAGGATCCGACCTGCTGAGTCTCACTGGAAGACTCGTACCATCGCAGTATGAGACGCACGTCGTTCGCGAACTGGCCGTGCTCGGTGGCGAGGACCATGGACCTGCTGGGCGACTGGTGGACGCCCCTGGTCCTGAGGGAGGCCTTCTACGGGATCCGCCGGTTCGACGAATTCCAGCAGGAACTGGGCATCGCACGCAACACCCTGGCGGAGCGGCTGCGCCGGCTGGTGGAGGCGGGGCTCCTCGAGAAGCAGGTGTACGAGACGCAGCCGGTCCGCCACGAGTACGTGCTGACCGAGTCCGGCCGTGACTTCTACGGCGTGATCCTCGCCATGACCCGTTGGGGCGACCGGTGGCTGGCGGGCGACGACGGGCCACCGGTCGTCACCCACCACGAGACCTGCGGCCACGATGCCCAGGGCGAGGTGGTGTGCTCGCACTGCAAGGAGCCGCTGGCCTGGGAGGACGTCACTGCGCGCCCCGGCCCCGGCTATCCCGAGAGACTCCTCGAACGTCCGGACATCCGCCGACGGTTCCAACTGGACGACTGAGGGCAGCCGACGCACGGCGCCGGCTGCCCGGTCGTGGCCGCCGGAGCCGATGGCCATCCGCGGGGCGGCCAGGCCCTACTGGCTCAGGACTCCCCGTCGACCTCGTGGACCAGTTCGATCGCCCTGGCCAGCGTGGTGAGCCGGGCCTCCTGGGTCTCCCCGGCCGGGTAGAGGCGGACCGTGGTGACGCCTGCGTCGCGCCAGACCGCCAGCCGCTCGCGCACCATGGCCTCCGTACCGATCAGCGTCGTGCCCAGCACCATCCCGTCGGTCACGAGGGCGGCCGCGCCGTCCCGGTCGCCGGCCTGCCACCGTTCGCGCACTTCGGCCGCGACCTCGGCCCAACCCTGGCGGCTGTAGGCGTTGTTGTAGAAGTTGGTGGACGACGACCCCATGCCGCCCAGACTGAAGGCGAGTTCCTTCTTGCGCCCGGCGACCATCGCGCCGAGCGCCTCCTCATCGGGGGCGAAGGCGACCTCGGCGCCCTGGCAGACGTCCAGGTCCGCACGTGTACGGCCGCTGCGGGCCAAACCGTCGTCGAGGTGCGCGAAGTACGCCTCGCCCGCACCCTCGGGGACGAAGCTGGTGCCCAACCAGCCGTCGGCGACCTCGCCGGTCAGCCGGAGCATGGCCGGGGACAGCGAGGCCAGGTAGACGGGAACCTCGTGCTCGGCGCGCATCGACAGCCGCATCGGGACGGCCTCGCTTCCCGGCAGCGGGATGGTGAACTCCGCTCCGGAGTACGAGAGTCGCCCGCCGTCGAGCACCCGGCGCACGATCTCCACGGTCTCGCGCATACGCCTCAGCGGCCGGGCGAAGGGCACTCCGTGGAGCCCCTCGATCACCTGGGGGCCGGACGCGCCGAGGCCGAGCAGGAAGCGTCCGCCCGACAGATTGGACAGGGTGACGGCGGTCTGTGCGATCGCCGTCGGGGTCCGTGTGCCCAGTTGCATCACACCGGAGCCCAGCAGCAGTCGGTCGGTGAGTGCCGCGAAGTAGCCGAGAGCGGAGGGCGCGTCGGAGCCCCAGGCCTCGGCGACCCAGCAGACGTCCAGGCCCAGCTTCTCGGACTCGACGACGAAGTCCGCCTGCCGGGACCAGTGTTCGCCGCCCGAGGCCTCGATCGTGGTGGCCGTGCGCATCACGCCTCCGCCAGCTTCTTGATCTGCGCCAGCGTGTGCGTCATGCCACGCTCGAACTCGCGCATCCGCACGAAGACGATCTTCTGTTCCTTCTCCGGCATCCGGTCGATCGCCACGGACAACCCGGAGTGCCCCGGGCCCAGTTGCATCCACTGCGAGAGTTCGGTCCCGCCGCCCTCGGGCAGCAACCGGAAGCGCCAGACCGCGGAGGGGTCGGACGGATCCTCCACCGCCCAGGCGAGGGTCGACTCCGGTTCGCACTCGACCACATGGGACGTGGTCTCCCACTTCCCGAACGCCTCGTGCTCACTGCGGCCGACGAACCTGGCCCCCACCGCCGGGCCGGCGGCACCGTCGAGCCATTCGACGGACCGCAGTTCGGCACTCATACCCGGCATCAGCTCGATGTCGCTGACCACGGCCCACACCTTCTCCGGTGAGGCATCGATCCACGTGCGCACCTCGACCGTGGGTGTGTCCGCGTAGCGCGCGCCTGTCCATTCCAAGGCCGTCGGCCTCCTTGCCGTTGACGGGTCTGACCTCCAGAGTTGCTTTATGAGACTCGCCTGTCAAGGGTGATGGCCCGAGGTGGCCGAGGCGCCGGGGTCTCCGTGAGCGGATCAGGCCCTACGGGGTCAGCCCCCGTCTCTCCCTCCGCCCTCGGGCGGAACAGGCTCGGGCTGGGGCCACAGCGCGGGCGTGTTCCTGACGAAGCTGTCCAACCCGAGCGGAGGGCGCCCGAGCAGCTCGGCGATGTCGTTCGTGGCGCGGTCGTACCGGTTCTCCCGATGCAGCCGCGCCACTGTGGCGATGTGCTCGTGGACGTGGGGCGGCAGACCCAGCTTCTTGAGGTCGCCTTCCAGCCACTCCTCGTACGGCACGTCGACGTAGGTCACCGGGCGGTCCAGGGCGGCGGCGAACTCGGCCGCGATGGCGGTCATGTCGCGGGAGCGTGCCCCGGTGAGTTCGTGGATCCGTCCGGACGGCGGAGCCGGGCCTAGCAGGAGTGTGGCGATGACCTCGGCCACATCCGCCGCCGCGACCGGCGAGGTCCGGGCGGAGCCGAAGGGGAGGCGGATCGTGCCGTCGCGCAGGATCGAGGCGACGGCGGCACGGGCGAAGAGCGGGTTCTCCATGAAGACCGTGGGCCGGACATGGGCGGCCGGCACGCCCGACCAGTCGAGGACGTGCTCGGCCAGCCAGTGGCTTCGCTGCTGCCGGGACTCCGTGTCACTGGTGAGATCCATCTGCGAAACCGTCATCTGCGAGATGCTCACCAGCAGATCCAGGCCGCCGCCCTCCCGGGCGGCCGCCGCGACCGTCGTCGCGGCCTCCAGATACACGGGCGACACACTCATCCCGAAGTAGGCCCGGCGGCAGCCCGCCAGGGCCCTCAGCACGTCGCCGCCCCGTGTGAGGTCGCCGGCCATCACCTCCACGCCGTCCATGGCCCGCAACGCCGAGGCCCGTTCGTCGTCGTGGTGCACCAGCGCCCGGACCGGCACACCTTCCGCGTGCAACCGCTCGACGACTGCTCGTCCGACGCCATCGACTCCGACGCCGGTCACCAGCACAGGATGGACGGACACGACGATCGCCTCCTACGTTCCGCACACTCGGGATCAACTAGGTCAAGGGGCTGCCCAACGGGTCGCCCACGCCGCCACAGCGGCATCGCGGTGGGGGCGCCATGGGACCCCCTCCGGACGCTCGGCCTCAGCGCTCCTCGGGGAACACCTCGCCGTACATCGGCAGCCCGCTCAGGGACTGGGCCCGGGAGGCCTCCGCCTCGATCACGTCCCAGTGCTCCGCCAGGACGCCGTCCTCGAGGCGGAGGAAGTCGACGGCGATCCACGGAGCCGTCCGACCCTGCCCCGAGAAGCGGCCCCGCACCATGACCATGTCGCCTTCCGCCATGATCAGTTCGCTTTCGTGCCTCAGTTCCGGCGGGAGGCTCCTGACCAGGTCGAAGAGGCCCTCCCGGCCGGGCGCGATGTGGGCGCTGTGCTGGATGTAGTCGGGGGACCAGAACCGCTCGGCGGCGGCGTAGTCGCGCTCGTTGAACAGAGCGTCGAAAGCCTCGCGGACGATGGCCTTGTTCCTGTCCTCGACGGTGGTCATGGGGTCCTCACCTTCTGTCTGACGCCGGCGGAGACGGGCGCACACGCCCTCTCCGGGCGGCGACTGCGCAGCGACTGCCGCACCCGACGCGGCACTGCGCGACGAGTCCCACGGCCGCGGCCAGGAGGACGGCGACGCCGCAGCCGAGGACGGTGCCCCGCAGACCGACCGGCCCGATCAGGAGTCCGGCGATGATCGGCGGCGCTCCGAAGCTCGGCGCGCAGGGGCCGCCGACCGGCCCGGCAGCGACGGCACCCCGGAGGAGTCGCGACTCCGGGGCCCGGGCGCGCCACAGGCAGCCAGGCCGGAGGCACAGGGGCCGCTGTGCCGCTCGGCCGGCTCGGCGCCCCGGGTCGTCGGAGAGGCGCCGTCAGTTTCCGTGCAGGGCGTCCTTGATGGCGGCGATGGCGATCCGGCGGGCCACGTTGGTGGCGTGGCAGTCGCGGAGACTGTCGAGCATCAGGAAGTCGTGCACCATGCCGAGGACGCGTACGGCGGTGACCGGGACTTCGGCCTCCCGCAGACGGGCGGCGTAGGCCTCGCCCTCGTCGCGCAGTACGTCGGCCTCGTCCGTGATCACGACGGCCGGCGGCAGACCCTTGAGGTCGTCGAGCGAGGCGCGCAACGGGGCCGCGTAGCTCTCCTTGCGCTGGACGTCGTCGGTCGTGTACTGGTCCCAGAACCAGAGCATGGCGTCCCGGGTGAGGTAGTAGCCCTCGGCGAACTGCAGATAGGAGGCGCTGTCGAAGTTCGCGTCGGTGACCGGGTAGAGCAGCACCTGCGCGGCGAGGCTCAGGCCGCCGCGGTCCTTGGCCATCTGTGCGAGGACGGCGGCCATGTTGCCGCCGACGGAGTCGCCGCAGACCACCATGCGGGAGGCGTCGAGCCCGTGCCCGGCGCCCTGCTCGACGACCCACCGGGCGACGGCGTAGTTCTGCTCGATCTGGCTGGGGTAGCGGGCCTCGGGAGCCCGGTCGTAGACGGGGAACACGGCGGTCGCCCCCGCGCCGACGGCCAGTTCGCGCACGAGACGGTCGTGGGTGTTCTCGTCGCCGAAGACCCAGCCGGCACCGTGGATGTAGAAGATCACGGGCAACGGGCCGTCGGCGTTCTTGGGCTTGACGACGCGGGCCCGTACGGTGCCCCATTCGCCGGCGTCGACGGTGATCCATTCCTCGTCGATCTCCGGCTTGGCCACGCCCTCTCCGGTCTGCAGGCCGGAGAGGATGTCACGCCCCTGCTCGGGCGGAACCTCGTAGATGCGGGGATGGGCGGCGGTGGCGTCGGAGAGTTCCCTGGCCGCGGGCTCCAGCGTCGGGTTGGGCGGCGGGGGCAGATCCTTCATGGCGAACCTCCACGGGTTGTCGATCGCCGGCTCCGGTCAGCCGCTCGACCGAGCTTCGGGCATCGCCTTCCAGACTCGTGCGTTGGCCCGTTGCGCGCATCACGGGCGGCGGGCGGTGGACGCGTCCGGCCACCGCCCGGTGATTGCTTTCGCGGCGTGGTCCGTCCCGGGGCCGCTGTGACGCACGAAGCGCGGGTCAGTTGGCGAAGACGGTGCTGGCGAGGGCCACGCTGACGGCGGTGCCGCCGACGATGCTCAGCACGGCGTTACGGCGCCACAGGTGCAGCCCGACGGTGACGGCCAGGGCGGCCAGGGGCGCGGCGGCGCGCGGCTGGGGCAGCGGGAGGTCGCGCAGGCAGTAGACGAAGAGGATCACCATGACACCGGCCGGCATGCGGGCGCCGAGGTACTGGACGGTCTTGCTGGCGCGCAGCGAGGCCAGGACGGTGAAGGGCAGGGCACGCAGCGCCCAGGTGACGGCGGCCGAGACGGCGACGGCCAGGAGCAGGTAGCGGGTGTCAGGCATGGGACGACCTCTCACCGGCTCGCCTGTCGGCGGCGAAGTGCCGGGCCAGGAGCACGGCGGTGAACAGGGTGAAGGCGGCCAGGAGCATCTGACCGGGAAGGAGCAGGCGCGCGGCCAGGGCGCTGAGCAGCGCGAGGACGGGGGTGGGCAGGTCGCCACGCCGTTCCCGGACGGCGTCCAGGGCCAGGACGGCGAAGAGGGCGGTCATCGCGAAGTCCAGGCCGGTGACGCCGGCGGGTACCACCGAGCCGAGCAGGGCGCCCGCGGTGGCGCCGCCGACCCAGTACAGCTGCATGAACATCTGCAGCCACACGATGCGCGCGCCGGACCAGGACCGGGCCTGCTCGCCGGTGGTCAGGGCGTACGCCTCGTCGGTCAGGGCGAAGGTGCTGTAGGTCCTCGCGAGACGCCCCCGTACACGGTCGAGCGGGAAGGACAGCGCGTAGAACACGTGCCGGACGTTGACCAGGAAAGCGGTCAGCGCGACCGTCGCGAGCGGCGTGGCCGCGAGGGCCAGGTTCACGAGGAGGAACTCGAACGAACCGGCGTAGACGACGGCCGTGAACAGGCTCGCGCACCACCAGGGCAGGCCCGCATGGGTGATGAGGACCCCGAAGGCGAGTCCGAGCGGCAGCAGGCCCAGACCCACGGAGGCGGAGTCCGTCAGGGCCGCCGGCGCCTCGGACCGCTGACGAGGCGGAGAGGCGGGGGCAGGACGAGGAGAATCGGTCACAGCGACCGAAGGCGTTCGCATGCTGAAATTTTAGTAGGATTTCCACCACATATGGTTTCCTGTAATTCCTCTATCCTGATTCTGTGAGCAATCAAATCACCCTGGATGCGATCGACAGAGAAATTTTGTTCCATCTGCGCCAGGACGGACGGCTGACCAACGTCGAACTGGCCAAGCGGGTGGGCCTGACCCCGCCGCCGTGCCTGCGCCGTCTCAAACGCCTGGAAGACGCCGGAGTCATCACCGGCTATCGCGCCGTCATCAACCCGGAAGCCGTCGGCCGCGGCCTGGACGTCATGATCGACATCGAGGTCTATGCCAACGACCTGAAGACCATCGAGACGCTGGAGGAGACGCTGGCCTCCTACGAAGAGGTCATCGAGTTCCGCAGGATGTTCGGCCGCCCCGACTACTTCCTCCGCGTCGCCGTCGCCGACCACGCCGCCTACAACGCCTTCCTCACCGGCAAGCTCACCGGTCTCCCCGGCATCCTGCGCGTCGAGTCCCACCTCACGATGAAGAAGATCAAAACGGACGACTGACCGTCACTGGAGAGTCGTCGGCCGCAGGGGGTCCGTCGAAGGGCCTGTCCCCTCGCAGCATTTCGGTCAGCCGCTCCCTGCGCGGCTCGCCCCCGGCCGGCGCACCATGAAGACGTCGACGGGGTCTTGGCTCTCCACGACGAATCCGTGGCGCTCGTAGAGCCGGCGGGCGGCGCTGCCCTGCAGGACGTTCAACCGCACCGCCGTCCCCTGCGCGTCCGCGCGTTCCAACACGGCGCCGAGGACGGCGGATCCGAGCCCTCGGCCCTGGCACTCCGGAGCGAGGTAGAAGTGCTCCAGCCACTGCCCGTCTCCGGCAGGCCGGACCGTGACGCAACCTCCGAGTCCGCCGTCGACCACGATGACCGACGTGTGCCGCGAGGAGAACGAATCCCTCAACCGCTGCCGCACCCGGTGCTCGTCGTAGCGCCCGAGGCGTTCCAGATCCGCACGCATCACCGTGGCCCGCAACTCCGCGATCACCTCGATGTCCGCCGCGACCGCGGAACGCAGCATCCAGCCCGAACCCCCCGCCGACACCCTCTGCGCACGCGCCCCCAGGTCCGAGCGCGTACTGCTCCCCACCAGCCCAGCATCCATGGCCGGAGTATCTCAGCAGGTGTCCATCTTCCTCCCTGCGCGAGGCCCGGGCGGGCGACGGCCTGCCGAAGAGAACGGCGCGCGACGAGACCTGGGCGGCGTGGGCGGGCGTGTGGTCAGAACCAGTGCAGGCAGTGCGGAGTGCGCTCGGCGCGGAAGAGTGCGTCCGCGAGGGTGGCCGCGCCCGGGCGGTGGGCCCGGATGTGTCCGGCACGCACGAGCGTGCTCGGGGCGGTGCCGCCGAGATAGACCGAACCCAGGTCGCTCACGTCCAGGGACAGGTCGGGCTCCCGGTCCGTCGGGACGCACTCGGCCTTGCCGTCCCGGACGGTCAGCAAGCAGCGGCCGTGCTCGCCGAGGAACGGGTCGTCGACGTCGAGGACGAGCTCGCCGTCCGTGAACCAGCCGCGCGTGGTCAGCGCACGCGGGACGTCCAGCAGCCGCACCCAGAGCCAGTCGGTGTGGCCGCTCACCTCGCCGGCGCGGAAGTCCGCAAGCTGCCAGCGCAGCGGATGCTCGGGCGGGAAGTGCTTGAACACGACCTGAGTGACCAGGTCGTGTCCGAGCACGAACCGGGCCAGTGCCGTGAAGACGGCGTCGTCGGTGGCTATGGTCTCGTCGACCGTCAGGGTGGACGGCTCGCCGACGCAGTAGCTGGCGTACCCGTCCGGGACCCCGTCGGCGTCACGGTGGACGGCGACGTAGCGCGGCGCCGGAGAGACCGGGGGCTGCCCCGCACCCGAGGACCACCATCGGTGCGGCCGGGACACCGCGCCGGGCTGCGCGCGGCGGTAGCGGTCGTAGACCTCCTCCAGGACCTCGCCGCACTCGGCACGCCGCAGCACCTCGATCGTGCCGGTGTCCGTGCCGGTCGCTGAGGCGTCGGCCGTTCCGTGTGCCCGGGGGAGGGCGAGGGCGGACTTGTGGCGCGGCACCGTCAGGCGCTGCGTGTAGGTCGCCGGCCCGTAGCCGAACCTGCGGTAGATCAGGGCCTCGGAGGCAAGCAGCACGGAGAGGGAGTCCCCCCGGTCCCGCAGTTCGGTGAGCTGACGACGCATCATCGCGCTGAGCACGCCCTGACGCCGGTGCGAGGGCAGGACGCCGACGGCCGTCACCCCGCCGGTCGGGACGAGGATCTCACCGGGCAGGGTGAGCTCGAAGGAGTACGCACCGGCGGTGCCGACAGGCCGCCCGTCCGCCGTCATGGCGAGCAGGTTGCGGTCCATTTCGAACGCCGACCACCATCCCCCTCCGCCCGCGGCCGGGGTCTCCGGGAAGCGTCCGAATGCGGCATGGAGTGTGTCGACGAAGACGTCGAGGTCCTGGTCGGACGTGGGGCGAATCTCCATTGTTGCCGCTGCCTCCCTGCGATGACGACACCACGACGCGTGGTGTCCCGCCACAATGCTGCGTTGATCGGTGGCCGTGTCAAGCGAATTGCGGCCGGGCCCGTGCGGGAGTTATGGCACCCCATAGTTGAACGTGTTCAATTTTCCTGGCACGATACGTCTGCCACCTGAAGGTGCCGGGCGAGAGGATGACGATCATGACGAGTTCGCTTCTCACGCCGCGAGGCCGTGTCCGCACGCGCACGACCGGCGGGGGAGAGGCTGCGGGCAGCACGGTCCCCACACGGATTCTCGACTGGCAGCACCCGAGTGTTGTCTCACTGCTCCGACGGATCGACATCCCGACGGACTCGGAGGGCCCCTCAGGTACCGCTCACCGAATAGCCACCCTGCGCCGGGCTCACCGCCGGATCGCCTCACTTGTGCAGCCGGTGTACTCCGTTCAGGACGAGCGCCCCGTGTCGGAGGTGCTTCGCCGTCGCCGCGGCTCGTGCAGCCAGCGACTGGCGGTACTGGAGTCCGTAGCGCGTGCATCCGGGGTGGCCACCCGGGTGCGTGGCCTGGTCGTGGACGGGCGGTTCTGGTATCCGCGCTTCCCCCGGTTCCAGCGAATCGTCCCGCACCAAGTCGTGCTCGCCTGGCCGGAGTTCCGCCTTGAGGGGCTGTCACCGGCCGACCACCTCACCGCGCCTTGGCTGAGGGTCTCGGAACTCTTCGGCGATCTGGACGAGTTGAGCGAAGGCGGCGGTGGTGGTTTCACCAACGTCGGCCCCGAGACGCTCTTCGAGGCGTTGTCCAGGACGGCGATCGACTGGGACGGCGCGACGGTCTGCCCGTCCTCCGGCGCCGCGTGCGACCTCTCGGCCTACGTCCTGGCGGACCTCGGCCACTTCGACTCGCGTGACGAACTCTTCGCCCAACACGGCCAGACCCTCTGCGGGATGGCGCGACTACTGGCCGAGCCGGTCCTGAGCCGCCGTTCGGCGGGGGCGTAGGCCAGGTCCGCCCCTTCATACGCGAAGCCCAGAAGGTTTCAGCCCAGGGAAGGGAACGTTTTGGCTCGGTCCCACCTCCTGGCATGCCGACGTGGGCCCTCAGCGGGCCCGCCGAAGGCGAGAGGTGATTCCCATGACATCGAGCACAACCTCGATCACGGCCGGCGTCGACAGACCGCTCCCGAACGCCGAAGGGGCGAAGCACAGTTGGCTGGAGGTGCGCGGCATCCGGATGCATGTCGCCGAGTACGGGACCGGGGCACCGGTCCTGCTGCTGCACGGCTTTCCGCAGCACTGGTTCGCCTGGCACCGCGTCGCCGCCCTGTCGGCCGCGGGGCGACGGCTGATCTGCCCGGATCTGCGGGGCTTCGGTTGGTCGGAGCAGAGCCGGCGCGGCTATGACATCGACGGCTTGTGCGACGACATGCTCGCACTGCTGGACGCACTCGGGCTCGATCGCGTGGATCTGGTCGGCCACGACTGGGGTGCTCACGTGGGCTTCCGGCTGTGTCTGCGGGCACCGGAACGGTTCAGTGGTCACCTGGCGCTCAACGCGGCGCACCCGTGGGCCCGGCAGCGGGCCGTCCTGCCGAACCTGTGGCGGCAGTGGTACACCGCCTTCATCGAGTATCCGGTGATCGGCCGGGCCGTGCTGCGCCACTGGCCGGCCTTCGCCCGCTTCCTGCTGCGCCACCAGGTCGCCGACCGGTCGGTCTGGCAAGCCGACGAACTCGCGGAGTACAGTGCCGCGGCCCGGGCCGGCGCGCATGCCGGGCAGGCCATGTTCTGGCAGTTCGTGGTCCGGGAGATCCCGGCGCTGCTGAGCGGCAAGTGGCGCAGGCAGCGGCTGACCGTCCCGACCGTGCTGCTCGGGGGTGAGCGGGACAACGTGTTCCCGCCGTCCATGCTGGCCGGGGGCGAGAGCCACGCGGACGATCTCACCGTACGGATCGTGCCAGGCGTCGGCCACTTTCTGCCCCGGGAGGATCCCCATGCGGTTGCCGGGGCGATGAACGAGCTGTTCGCGACGGGTCGTTGAACGACTACGGGCGCAGGGCCGCCCGCAGTGCGACCTTCCGGATGAAGGCACGGCTGCGGCGGGACCCGAGGGCGTACGCCCACTGAATCGGCCGCAGGGCGGCGGGACGCGCCGCGCCGAGCATGGCGAAGCGCGTGCCGTCGCCCTCCGGTACGGCGGCCATACCCCCCACCACAAGACTCGACTGCATCAGACACCAGCCGGGAGCCAGCCGCACCTCGAAGGCGCTGCGGAAGCCCAACGGGCCCACCGCCAAGGCGCGCTGGCGATCGGCGTCGCCGGGCGGCACGCGGAACTCGCGCAACAGGGGCACAAGGTGAGGCAGCTCGTCCGCCAGGTCCGAGGCGACCGCCCACACCCTGTCGTACGGCAGCTCCAGGCGCTCCTCCGCGTACAACGTGGTGTGCAGGCCCGCGGCCAGCAGCCGCAGCCGGGTCACGGCATCAACGCTCATTGCTGCCATGCCTTCCGGAACGCCGAACGGGCCCGGTGCAGGCGGGACTTGACCGTACCCGGCGCGATGTCCAGTATCTGGGCCGCACTTCGTTCATCAAGCTCCTCAAGCTCGCGCAGGACGAGTACGGCGCGATGATGCACGGGCATCCGCGCGAGCACGTCCCGTACCTGTGCCGACAACTCGCCGTCCCCGACGCCGACGAGGCCGCGCAGGCGGGCGACTTCGTCGGGATCGGCGGCCCGCTCGACGGCGGTTCGCCGCGCCACCCGCACCGCCTCGCGCACGGTGACGGTGCGCACCCAGCCGTAGAACGCCTGCGGATCGCGCAGCCCCCGTATCCCGACGAAGACCGCGGTCAGGGCCTCCTGGACGGCGTCCTCGCAGTCCGACAGGGCGATCGGCCGGCACAGCCGGGTCACATACGGCGTCACCACGGTCAGCACCTCGTCCATCGCCAGCGCGTCGCCGGTCCGCGCCGCCCGCGCCAGCGGGGCCACGGCATCCCAGGGTGGCTGAGGTTCTCCTGCCGAACCGTCCATCGTGGCGGACACTACAGCCTCAACGCGTGGCGCGTGGTGCGGGGTTGGCCGTGATCGGTTCGTGACGAACGATCTGGAAATCCTGCACGCGCTCGGCCATTCGGGGTGCCTGACAGGCGCTAGTCGGTGACGCTCTCGGCGATCACGAACCTGGTCTCGCACTCCGAGCACGTCGCACGTCCGAAGAGGCGTGTCACCCAGACGGCGACCTGCTCCTGACCGGCGTCATGCGCCATGGCGTAGATCCCAGCGCCGGTGCCGGTCAGCTCGTCCGGGGTTGCCGGGTGCAGTTCGGCATCACACTCGTCCGCGAGTTCGCCAAGCTGAACGCAGGTGAGGGCCTCGCACTCCGGGCATTCGGCCTCGAGTTCGTCGATGAGCAGTTCAAGCCGCTGAGACCAGACCGGAACGTCGTCGAACGCGAGCAGGCTCTGTGCCAGGTACACAAAGGTCTCCGGCTCCTCGACGGGGACCTCGGCCAGGCAGGCGCGGGCTGCGGGCGCCAATGCGGCGATCTGGGAGTCGTACAGGGCGCGCTGCGCCGTGTCGGCCTCGGCGACGATGAGACCCGCCATGAGCACCGCTTGCTTCCGCTCGCCCGGCGCACGTCCGGTCGCGATGTCCGCGAGGACCGGCAGGGCGGCATAGCCCGCGTCGTACACGGTGCCCTGATGACACAGCGACGACCAGAGGTCGCGCCAGACCGGCTCGTCCTCCTGGCCGCCGGTAAGGCGGGCGAAGAGGCCAGGTATGTCGTCCGCCGGGCCGTACGCGTGCCTGAGCCGCGACCAGTCGACTGCGTGGTGTGTCATGCGACCGCATTCTGCCTGACCGTGCGGGCGGTGCTTCCGTCCGATCCGCCGACGATTCGCGCGGCCCTGTCCCGATGCGCGTGGCGCTGCCCGGTCTGAATCGGCCTCAGCTCAGACCGTCGGCAGCGGTCCTGTACCCGGCTGCCTGCCTGGGCGTGAGGTCGTGCGAGACCCGGACGAGCACGTTGCCGTGGACGTAGTCGTACTCGGCGAGCGCGGGCATGCTCTCCGTGACGGCCTCGACGTACTTCGCACGGGTCTGCGCATCGGTGGACGTGGCGAACGCTTCGATGGAGCCGCCCCGTTCGACGTCGCCTTTGTGGGTGCCGGTGACCTTGCCGGCCGGGATCCGCGTGTCTTCGAACGTGATTTTCGAGGTGTACTGACCGGGGCGGCCGAGGAGGTGGTTCGGGTCGTTCTCCGCCGTGACGGTGCCGGACAGTTTCGCGGTCGTGACCTGGCCGGAGAGCTTCGTGAACGCGTCGTGGGCGGCGAGCTCGCTGCCGGCCGCCGTGGCGGGCTCGGCGGACTTCCCCGCGTTGTCCGTGGAGGACACCGACTTGGCGTTGCTGCCGCATGCGGCGAGGGTCAGGAGGACGGCGGCAGCCGCGGTGGTGGTGATGGTGCGTCGCATGTGGTTGATGGTGGACGGCCGGCGGCCACCATGAGGGTGATGTGTCCCTTTTGTGACAAAGCGTTCGAAGTCGCTGCGGGGAAGGCGGCCCCGCCGCGACGGGGGGACGCGGCGGGGCCTGAGCTTCGAGTGCCCCTGATCAGTCCTCGTAGTCACAGTTCCCAGGATCCGCTGAGAGCCGCGGCTGACTGTCAGGCGTGCACTTCCAGGGAGATGTGCGGGGACAGTGCGCGCAGGAAGTCGGGCGCGTCGAAGAGTTCGCCGGCGGAGGCGACACCGACCCTCGTGGTCCGTCCCGTGAGGATGCGGTCCACGGCTTCCACGACGAGCGGCGCGGTGACGGCGTAGATGTCCTGGCCCTTCGCCACGGTGCGCCGTTCGCTGCCGTCGGAGCGCACGACGACGTCGATGAGGAAGGTCTGCGCGGACCGCCCGTTCTCGTCGACCGCGGCCGGTGTCGGTGTGTCCGGGGCCGAGAGGTCCCTGGCCGCCTCGACCGTCATGTAGGTGCGTACTTCCGGGATGGACAGGTGGCTGGGAACGGTGACGACGTCAGCCATCGTGAATTCCCCGATGACGGTCCGGGGGCCCATCGGGTCGGGAAACGGCCACTGCAGGGTCGGGGCCTCGTCATGACGGTACTCAAGCTGTCCGTTCGTGTAACGGACACGCCGGCCGCCCCGCCGCTCCCGGGAGACCGCGCCCGCGGCACGTGTCCCGGCGGTGGGGTGCCAACTGTTCAGCCCGTACGCGATGTGCGCTTCGTCGGCCGTCGTCCAGTCGCCCATCGCCGCGGTGGTCAGCAGGTCGCCGAGGCCGCCGTAGAAGGCCATCGCAGGGACGATCACCACTCCTGCCGCACGGGCACGGTCGGTGAAGTGGGCGAAGGTGTCGATGTTGGCCTCGATCTCGGCCGCCACATCCACATACGGGATTCCGGCGCGCAGCGCTGCCTCGATCACGGGGGCGGCCGTCGTGGCGAAGGGCCCCGCGCAGTTGATCACGGCTGCCGTACCGGCCAGCGCGCGGTCGAGTGAGGCCGGGTCATCGACCGAGGCCGGGCGGGCGTCCAGTCCCGGTTCGGACGACGCCAGCGCCTTCAGCTTCTCGGCGTCGCGCCCGGAGAGGACCGGGACGAATCCCCGGTCCAGCAGCTCCGCCACCACGAAGCGCCCGGTGTGCCCGTACGCGCCGAACACCGCCACCTTGAGTCCCGATCCCATGGGTCTTCCCCCGTACTCGAATGATCTGCGACGACCTGTCTGGGGAACATCCTGTCGAGAACGAGCGCCCGGCGCGAGTGTCTGGAACGACATGGCCCATACAATTCCGGACATGACCACTGTCGCGCTGGCCGTCACCGACGGGATGCTGCACTTCGAACTGTCCCTCGCCTACGAGGTCTTCGGCTCCGCCCCCGCCGACGTGCCAGGCCCCTGGTACGACCTCGTCGTCTGCGGGCCGGGCACCGTGCGGGCCGGCCGATTCGCGCTGGAGCCCGACCGCGGCCTCGACTGGCTCCCGGGCGCCGACACCGTGATCGTCCCGGGCTGGGCCGACATCGATGAGGACCCGCCCGCAGAACTGGTCGACGCGGTGCGCGCGGCCCACGATGCCGGCGCACGCGTGGCCTCCCTCTGCACGGGCGCGTTCGTGCTGGCCGCCGCGGGCCTGCTCGACGGGTGGCGCGCGACCACGCACTGGGCGCACACCCGAGCACTGGCCGCCCGCTACCCCCAGGTCACGGTGGACCCCGACGTCCTCTACGTGGACAACGGGAGCGTCCTCACCTCTGCCGGCAAAGCCGCCGCCATGGACCTGTGCCTGCACCTCGTCCGCCTCGACCGCGGTGCGTCGATCGCCAACACCGTCGCCCGGCGCCTGGTCGTGCCGCCTCACCGGGACGGCGGTCAGGCCCAGTTCGTCACCACTCCGGTGCCCGCCCCGGACAACCACCCGCTCGCCGTGCTGTTCCCCTGGGCGATCAAGCGTCTGGACCAGCCGCTGACCGTGGAGGACCTGGCCCGCCAAGCACGGATGAGCTCACGCAACCTGGGCCGTCACTTCAAGTCGGTCACCGGAACCACGCCGCTGCAATGGCTGTTGACCCAGCGGATCCGCCACGCCCAGGAGTTGCTGGAGACCACCGACGACAGCGTCGACGCCATCGCTGCGGCCACCGGCATGGGCACGGCCACGACACTGCGCCGGCACTTCAACCGCACGGTCGGCGTGCCTCCCGACACCTACCGGCGGACCTTCCGCTCCCGGACCCGCCCTGGCCCGAGCGACAGCGGGCAACATCGCCAACGCCTCTGAGCCGCCTGGTCACGACTGGCCGGGACCTCGGTGACGTTCTGGAGCAAACCCCTCCGCGTACTTCAATCAGGCACCGTCCGGTTGCCGTCCTCGGTGAGCCGGACGCCGGTGATCAGGTCGGGCCGGATGCGTACCGCGTAGTCCATGGTCTGGTTCACCCAGGGACTGAGCAGCCCCTGATAGCGGGCCAGTTCTTCCGAGCCGGTCACGAGGTGGGCGTAGCCCGTGACCACGACGCTCCAGCCGAGGTGGGTGTCGGGGTCGATGGAGTCGGCCTCGTACGCCACCACGACGCCCTGGCCGTCGGCTTGCCCGGCGCGCGCGGTCAGTGCCGCGCCCTCGTGGGTGCGGATGATGATGTCGCCGTTGTCCAGGACGTGGTTGACCGGGCGGATCGTCGGCAGCGCGTGGCGGGTGAAGACGATCCTGCCGAAGGACACGCTGCCCAGCAGCCACAACGCTTCGTCGCTGTCCAGCTCGATGCTCCGGCGCGGTCCTGCGGGAGGGGCCTGAGAGATGTCGATGGTCATGGGAGGCTTCCGTGCGGTTTCGTTGCTCACTGCTGTGTGTCTCCGGCCGGCGAGGCGAGGCCGTCGCGTGGCCTGTCGCCGTGGTGGCGGCCCGTGCGCCGGTGTGGCATGTGCGACGTCCCTTCGACACGTGGGCGGTTGCCTGTCCGCAGCGCCCGGTCGGGGCCACGGACCGCTCCGATCAGGTCATTGGAACGGCACCGGAGCTCTTCGCACCAGGGCCGTTCGGCCCTTCTCTGCGTCCGGCCTCCGGACGGTGCGTCCGGCGGTTGCCGCTGCCTGGGCTCCGGTGTCGTGGCGGGCATGGGGAGCGCCTCCGTTGGCGAGAGCCGTCGGCGGTGACCGGCGGGGCGCGGACGGGAACGCTGCCGTGAGCGATCGGTGCCGTCCGCGCCTTCACTCTCACCCGGTCCCGCGGTTCGATCCCATGTGCCGATGGACCTTTCCGGGGGCTGCCCGGCACTGCTGCTCGGTGTGGTGCGCCACCGCCTTGGTGACCCTCACCCCACCGCTCACGGCCGGCACCCCGGGCCGGCCGAGGACCGCGTCGATCTTCTCCCGGATGTACGCGACGGCTTCCTCGTCCGCATCGCCTGCCACGCGCACCTGGACGGCCACGGTGGTGGTGCCGTGGGTGCCGGTGTCCTTGTGAGCCATGTGCTCCCCTCCTTCTGGGATCGGTTCGCAGCGGGTCCAGCCTTCTGCGGGGAGCGGGCCGGACCCAGGGCTGTCCGGCCCGAGGTGCGGGGCCGTACGACCTCCCCCCGTGGGACGCCCGTACTCGGTGTCCGGCAGTGCGGCACGCGTCCGGATCGTGGGATCCGTCACACGGCACGGTGCTTGGCCGAGGAGGGGAACACGGGGCCACTTCCCCCCGGTGGCGGTGGCAGGGTCCGGCCGCGGGAGACTGTGTGTGGAGAACAGGGCCGGTCGGCCCTGGCCCTTCGGCCCCGATGCGGGAAGGATCTCGGTTCGGAAGGCCGACTCCGTTCACGGGCGGAGCTCGGTGTGGAACGTGGAAATGGGGAGCGGTTTGATGGCGGACAGCGAGCAGCCCGGCGTCGGCAGCCCGATCCGGGTGTTCCTGCTGGACGACCACGAGGTGGTACGGCGCGGAGTGCGGGACCTGCTGAACGACGAGCCGGACATCGAGGTGATCGGTGAGGCCGGCACGGTGGAGCAGGCGTTGGTGCGCGTACCCGCGCTGCGCCCGCAGGTGGCGGTGCTCGACGTCCGCCTGCCCGACGGCGACGGTGTGACGGTGTGCCGGGAACTTCGGTCGCGCATGCCCGAGCTGGCCTGCCTGATGCTGACCTCCTTCGACGACGAGGAGGCCCTGCTGGACTCGATCATGGCGGGCGCCTCCGGTTACGTTCTCAAGCAGATCCAGGGCTCGGACCTGGTGTCCGCCGTGCGCACCGTGGCCGCCGGGCAGTCCCTGCTCGATCCCAGCGCCACCACGAAGCTGATGGCCCGGCTGCGTGGGGGTCAGCAGGAGGAGCAGGAGCCGGACGGACTGCAGGGCCTGACCGAGCGCGAGCGGGAGATCCTTGCCCTGATCGGTGAGGGCCTGACCAACCGCCAGATCGGCCAGCGGCTCTACCTGGCCGAGAAGACGGTGAAGAACCACATCTCGCGCCTGCTGGCCAAACTCGGCGTGGAGCGCCGTATCCAGGCCGCCGTCATCGCCACTCAGGTGCAGGACCGGCAGAGGCAGCAGGGCCGCTGAGACCATTCTGCGGACCGACAGCTGTCACGTCGGCCTGCGCGACTCCTCGGGCCGCGGGTCGGCCCCGGACGCGACGCCGACCACGCGGGGCCTCGCCCTTGAGGACAGGCAGGGTGGTGGCCTCCCGGTCCCGCATCTGCCGTACGAACTCCTTGAACGCCGTGGTCACTCCCGTGCCGCGCGTCGGCCCGCTCACGCAGTGCTTCCGGCGCCGTAGGGGGCATAGAGGTCCAGCAGCCGGGTCCTGGTGGTGCGGAGGCGGTGCGCCAGTACGTCTCCGGCCCACTGGGTGACGGCAAGGCCGAGTGCGGGGTCGTCCTGGCAGAGGGAGCGGACGGCCGTGGCGTCGAACTCGTAGGCCCGCACCGGGGTCGCCGCCGTGGCGCCCAGGTGCCACACATGCGGCGCGAACAACCAGGAAAGACCGACGAGTTCGTTGGGACCGAGCGTCTCGATGACAGCGCTGCGCCGGCCAGGCACGTGTGTGTCGAGCTCGATCGAGCCGGTGCGGATGATCCAGAACCGGTCCGCCCGCCCGACTTCGTTGAACACGCGCGTCCCGGGCGGGAAGGACACCTCTCGGGCGAGGCGCATCAGCCGATGCCGGTGCTCGGTGGGCAGTGCGCGCAGCATGCTCGGGGTGTTCATGGCCGGCCTCCCGGTCGGTGTGTTCGGGCTGACATGTCCAGCGTGCGGCGCCCATGGGGAACGGGCGAGGGGCCGACCGGTCCGAAGCGGGGCCGTCCGGCCCGGAGGCAGAACGCGGAGAGGACGGCCGCCGCCGCGGCATCCGGGGCGCGGGAATCGTGCCTGCCCCGGCATGGAACTCACGCTGAATCCCTCGCGGCTCCTGGGGTCGGGCCCCTTACCTGCAGCAGGCATCGGCTGCGGCGGCTGCCGGTTCGGCTTCGTCGCCGCTCCACGTACCACCGAGCTCCGGCCGGGACGAGGACGTCCCGGCCGACGGCAAGCGGCCGGCTCCGTCGGGCCACAGGATCTCGACGTCGACACCGCTGCTGCGGGCGAAGGCCACGAGATGGGCTGTGGCATCCCGGCCGTTGGACGGAGAGCCGTCCCACACCGCGAGCAGGCGCGTGCACGAACGCAGCAGGCTCTCGTCCGCGCCCACGCAGGCACCACGATCGCACGGGTCGTACTCCAACAGCCGCACCTGCTCCGACAGCAGGAGCAGTTCCCCGGCCGCCTTGCGATCGCCCGCATCGAGAGCTCCGGGCAGGCCGTTCCTGGTGGGCAGGACGGTGACCAGCGCCAGCCCCGCGGAGCGAGCGGCCCGTCCGAAGGCGACCGGCAGCCCCTGCCCGGCACGCACCAGCCCTGTTCTGCCCGCCCGCGCGAAGTCGACCAGACGCCGGCGCAGTTCCTCTTCCAGCAGCTCCAACGTGAGGGCGGTGAGGTCACGGTGTCCCACAACAGCGATCAACTCTGGCAGTCCTTTCTCCGCGCCGAATCGAAGAAGCCTGAATGAAGCCTGAATGAAGCCTGAATCGGGCAGTTGATCGTCCCTGCCCGGGCGGGAAGCGGGCCATGGGCCGGACGGGCCGCCAACCGGGCCGATCGGCCCTGTCGCAGGTGCGTGCGCCTCACCGTCGCGTCGCGGTCCGCGGGCTCATCGACGACCGTCGATCCGGTGCGCGTCGCGGCCACGACCCGGCTGGGGCCATGGGACTCGTCTCCTGAGCCCATCGGCCCTCTTCACAGAAGTGGTCTCGACCTACGGTGGCGAGGTGATCGCACGGCGCGGCGGAGGGAGAACACGTGGAGATCGTGGCGTACGGCGTCCTCGCGGACGAGGAGCCGCTTCTGAGGGGAGCGTTCGAGAAGGCGTTCGCGGGCCGGCACGAACTGCGCTGTCTGAGCCTGTTCCTGGACCGGGACACCGTCCCGACCGCCGCGGGCCACGAGGTCGTGCTGAGCAGTGTGAATGACGTCCTGGACGCAGGCGTGCTGCGCTCGCTGGCCGAGGGCGGCACCCGGCTGCTCGCGCAACGGTCCACCGGTCACAACAACATCGACCTTGAGGCCGCCCGGGAGCTCGGGCTCACGGTGGCCCGGGTCTCGTACTACTCGCCGCACGCGGTCGCCGAGTTCGCGTGGACGCTGGCGCTGGCGGTCGACCGCCGGATCGTCCGGGCCGCGCAGCGCACCCGGGAGTTCGACTTCCGGCTCGACGGGCTGATGGGGCGGGACCTGCGCGGCAGGACGGCCGGCGTGGTGGGCACCGGGAAGATCGGGGCCGCGTTCGCCCGGATCGCGCACGGGTTCGGGATGCGGCTGCTGGGCTCGGACGTCGCGGAGAACCCCGACTGTCTCGCCCTCGGTATGGAGTACGTTCCGCGTGAGCGGCTGTTCGCCGAGGCGGACCTGGTCAGCCTGCATGTGCCGCTGCTTCCGGAGACCCATCACCTCGTCGACGCCAAGGCCCTGGCGCTGATGAAGGACGACGCGATCCTGGTCAACACCAGCCGTGGCGGCCTGGTGCACACCGACGCCCTGCTGGAGGCGCTGCGCGCGGGGCGGTTGAGCGGTGTCGGGCTCGACGTCTACGAGGAAGAGGCCGGTGTGTTCTTCCTGGACAAGTCGCTGGAGGTGATGACCGACGAACGCCTCGCGAGACTCGCGACCTTCAGCAACGTCCTGGTCACCTCACATCAGGCGTACTTCACCCGGGACGCCGTCGGCCGGATCGCGAAGACCACCGTGGCCAACATCGAGGACTACTTCGCCGGCCGCTCGGGCGACAACACCCTCGTCCGTCCCGAGACCGCCTGATCTCCGCCGGCACGCGCCGTGCCGCTCCGGCACATGTTCCCGGCACCGTGCGAGGAGGGACCATCGGCCCCGCCGCACGGTCCGTCCGGGGCTGATCGGCCCTATCCGCCCCGGGTGTCCCTCCGACGATCATGAGGCGGCGGCCGGGAGGACCAGGTCCATACCCGTACCACGGCACTTCCCGGCTCGCCGTCTTCATGGCAGAAAGGAAGGTCATCGTCCGGTGGACGACACGCAGGAACAGCAGGTGAGGGCCTTGCGGCCGGAGGGCACGGCGGTGGCCTCGACCGTGGGCACATCCGGCAGTACGGAACAGGCGGTGGGCGGACGGCCGTCGTGGGCGGAGTGGCTGACGACCACCGACCACAAGAGGATCGGGACGATGTACCTGGTCACCGCGTTCGCCTTCTTCATCGTCGGCGGTGTGATGGCCCTGTTGATGCGCGCGGAACTGGCCCGGCCCGGCCTGCAGATCATGTCTCAGGAGCAGTTCAACCAGGCGTTCACCATGCACGGCTCGATCATGCTGCTGATGTTCGCGATGCCGCTGTTCACCGGGTTCGCCAACTGGATCATGCCGTTGCAGATCGGTGCGCCGGACGTGGCGTTCCCGCGGCTGAACATGCTGGCCTACTGGCTCTTCCTGTTCGGTTCGTCGATCGCGGCCTTCGGATTCCTGACGCCCGGAGGCGCAGCCGACTTCGGCTGGTTCCTCTACGCCCCGCTGTCGGACGCCGTCCACTCGCCGGGCCTCGGCGCCGACCTGTGGATCATGGGTGTGGCGCTGTCCGGCTTCGGCTCGATCCTGGGTGCGGTCAACTTCATCACCACGATCGTCTGCATGCGGGCGCCGGGCATGACCATGTTCCGGATGCCGATCTTCACGTGGAACGTGCTGCTGACCGCTCTGCTGGTCCTGATCGTGTTCCCGGTGCTGGCCGCGGCGCTGTTCGCGCTGGAACTGGACCGGAAGTTCGGCGCCCACGTCTTCGACGCGGCCAACGGCGGAGCGCTGCTCTGGCAGCACCTGTTCTGGTTCTTCGGCCATCCAGAGGTGTACATCCTGGCGCTGCCGTTCTTCGGCATCGTCTCCGAGGTCATCCCGGTCTTCGCCCGCAAGCCGATGTTCGGCTACATGGGCCTGATCGCCGCGACCATCTCCATCGCCGGCCTGAGCGTGACGGTGTGGGCGCACCACATGTACGTCACCGGGGGCGTGCTCCTTCCGTTCTTCTCCTTCATGACCTTCCTGATCGCCGTGCCGACCGGTGTGAAGTTCTTCAACTGGATCGGCACCATGTGGAAGGGCTCGTTGTCCTTCGAGACGCCGATGCTGTGGACCACCGGCTTCCTGGTCACCTTCCTCTTCGGCGGTCTGACCGGTGTGATCCTCGCGTCCCCGCCGATGGACTTCCACCTGTCCGACTCGTACTTCGTCGTCGCGCACTTCCACTACACGGTCTTCGGCACGGTCGTGTACGCGATGTTCGCCGGATTCCACTTCTGGTGGCCCAAGTTCACCGGCAAGATGCTCGACGAACGCCTCGGCAAGATCACGTTCTGGACGCTCACGGTCGGCTTCCACACCACGTTCCTGGTCCAGCACTGGCTGGGTACCGAGGGGATGCCCCGCCGCTACGCCGACTACCTGGCAGCGGACGGTTTCACCGCGCTGAACACGGTCTCGACGATCGGGTCGTTCCTGCTCGGCCTGTCGATCCTGCCCTTCTTCTACAACGTCTGGAAGACGGCGAAGTACGGCAAACCGGTCGAGGTCGACGACCCCTGGGGCTACGGCCGTTCGCTGGAGTGGGCGACCTCCTGCCCGCCGCCCCGCCACAACTTCGTCTCCCTTCCGCGCATTCGCAGCGAGTCCCCGGCGTTCGACCTGCACCACCCGGAGATCGCCGCGCTCGAGGCGGCGCAGTAGCCGTGGCCCAGGCCGTCCTCGCTCTCGGGCCCGCCACGGTGACCGCGGCGGGCTGCGTCTGGTACCTGCCCGCGCTCTCCACCCTGCGCGCGGGCGCCGACCGGCCCGCCTCCCACCGCCGGGCCGCCGCGGCATGCCTCAGCGGCTGGTCCACGGCCGCCGTGGTCGCCGTGCTGCTGCTCGTCTCGGAAGGGTGGTGGATGCCCTCCTCCGCTGCCGTCGTCGGGGCAGCCGTGACGGTGAGCCTCCAGGCTCGCGCGGTCGTGCAGCGCCGCCGCCAGGCGCGCGAGACCGCACGCCACTGGGCGGAGTTGCGTGCGGATCACCGATCGCCCCACGACGCACGCGCCCGAACGATCCTGGTCGCCCTGCTCCTCGCCGCCGGGCCGGCTCTCGCCCTGGCGGCGGAGGCCGCCTGGGCGGTCGCGGAGCCCGGGAAGACCTTCGGCAGGCTGGTGGTGGCCGCCGTGCCGACCACCGCCGCCGCCCTGCTCCTCACCGCCGCGACCGTGTCCGGTCGGATGCGCCGCCGTAGCGCCGACGCAAGCGGTCGCCGTCAGTGACCGTGCGGTCCATGTCGGGGGCCTGTGCTGGTGACCGACCGGAAACCAAGGCCGTTGGCCCTCCGGTCCTGTCCCGGTGCCTGATACCTGCACCACACCCTGCACCCTGACCGGACCAACGGGCCCTGTGGTCAGGGCGGTTCGGCCCTATTCCCGATGACGGTTCCACCGAAATGATCGATGTGCCGGTCGGACCCGCACAACGGATCCCGGCTGTGACGGTGAACGCCGTCCCTCTACCTTTCTACATCTCAGGGGAGTTCCATGCTTTCGCCCGAGTCGGCCGCTGTCGTTCGCGCCACCCTGCCCGCCGTCGGCGGTGCCCTGGACGAGATCACCGCGCGCTTCTACGGCACCATGTTCGCCGAGCAGCCCGAGCTGCTGGACGGCCTGTTCAACCGCGGCAACCAGGCCAGCGGCGAACAGCGCCGGGCCCTGGCCGGATCCATCGCCGGGTTCGCCCAGGCCCTGCTGGCCGATCCCGACGCCCGCCCGGACGCACTCCTCGCGCGCATCGCCCACAAGCACGCCGCACTGGGCGTCACCGAGGACCAGTACACGATCGTCCACAAGTACCTCTTCGGCGCCATCGGCGACGTGCTGGGGGAAGCGGTCACACCGGAGGTCGCGGGCGCCTGGGACGAGGTGTACTGGCTGATGGCCGGCGCCCTCATAGCCCAGGAGGCCCGCCTCTACCAGGAAGCACAGGTCGACCCGCGGAAGCCGTGGCGTCAGTGGACCGTGGTGGAGCGCCGCGAGGAGACCCCGGACGTGGTCTCCTTCCTGCTGCGCCCGGCCGACGACGGGCCGCTGCCCGAGGCGCGCGCCGGTCAGTACGTGAGCGTGCGGGCGCTCATGCCGGACGGAATCCACCAGACCCGCCAGTACAGCCTGTCCAACGCTCCCGGCGACCGTCTGCGGCGCATCACCGTCAAGCGGGTGGCGAGCGTCGCCGCTGCCCCGGAGGGCGAGGTCTCCGGTCAGTTGCACCGCACCGTGGGGGTCGGCGACGAACTCACCCTGTCCTCCCCGTTCGGGGACGTGGTGCTCGACGACGCGGACACCCCGCTCGTGCTGGTCTCCGCCGGCATCGGCTGCACCCCGATGGTCGGCATGCTCGAACACCTCGCCGCCACCGGCTCGGTCCGGCCGGTGTGGGTCCTGCACGCCGACCGCACCCCGGAAGACCACGCCCTGTGCGCCGACACCTGCCGCCTGGTGGGGCAACTGCCGGAAGCGAGGGCCGAGTTCTGGTACGAGGAGGAGGCAGCCGAGGAACCCGGCCGCCGCACGGGCCTGATGGACCTCGCCGGTTTGGACCTGCCCACCGACGCCGACGTCTATCTGTGCGGCTCGCTCCCCTTCATGCGCGCCGTCCGCACCCAGCTCCTCCAGGCCGGCGTCCCCGCACGCAGCATCCGCTACGAGGTCTTCGGCCCCGACCTGTGGCTGGCCCACGCCGAGGGCTGAAGTACCCCCGCGGTGCGGGCGGAAGGCAGTGACGAGCGCGGCGGCGCCCCGAGGCAGAGGGGCGTCGCCGTCGCCTCACCACGGTTACGCGGGCAGGCTCGGTCGCAGGTCCGTTTCGGGTGTGAGGTGGGCCAGGCACAGGGAGGGCTCGACGAAGGGCTCCAGGCGGTCGACGCCCACCGGGGCGCGTACCTCCTGCAACGCGCCGCGCATGAGGCCGAGATGCAGGGAGCACACCACTTCCCGGTGCTGCTCGGCGATCTCCCGGAACGGGCAGTGGTGGAGCGGGACGACCGGATCCGGCTGGTTCCGGACGGGGCCGGGGGCGAAGCCGACGTCCGTGAGGACCTCGGTCAGCCGCCGGATCGCCTCCTCGATGTCGATGCGCCGGGAGGGCGCCGGGGTCTCCGCGAGGTAGCGGCCCCAGGCCTCCCCGGCGCGCACGGCGGCCTGCGCCGGCTGGGGCAGTGACTCGGTGACGAGGCCGGTGAGCATCTGGGCGAGCAGGTGGTAGCTGCGCAGACCCGCCGGTACCCCGGAGGCCGCGGCGAGGTAGACGGTGCGGGGCCGGCCGGGGCGGCCGGCCCCTTCGGCGCGGCCCTCGGCGAGCCCGTCCTTGACCAGCGTGTCGAGGTGGAACCGGGCGGTGTTGGGATGCAGACCCGTCTGCTCGGCGATCTCCCGCACTCCCACGGCGGCGGAGGCCGCGCGCAGGACCTCGAGCACCCGGGCGCGGCTCTCGCCGAGGGCGGCGGCGCCGCCGGACGGATCGCGCAACGTCTCCTCGCTCATTTCAACCATTTTACCCGGCGCCCCTCGTATAAACGAGGGACAATCCGGCGACCTGCGCGTTCAGCGCCATGGCCCGCTGGGCGTCGTCGAGCCGGGCCGGTCAGGCCGCGTGGCGGTCGGCGCCGGGTCCGCCGTGACCGGGGTCGGATCGGTGCGGCGGCGGATCTGCATGCCGGGGCGGCGGCGGTGCACCGTCACATAAGCCAGGCCGTGGGGCCCCGCTTGGATGCAGCGCGTCGAGCCGTGCGGCAGCCACAGGAGGGCCCCTTCGGCGAGCGGCAGCTCTCCTTCGGGAGTGCTCATCACGCCGTCGCCGTCGACGACGAGGACCAGTACGTCCAGGTCGGGCTCGGCGTGCGTGCCGATGTGCCCGTCGGCGGGAAGCCGGATCACGTTGGCGTCGAGCTGACGGCCGGACTCGGCCAGCTTCCACAGAACGCCGGCGGGTTCGGGCGCCTTGCCGGTCAGGGCCCGCACATCGCACAGCATGCGGGCCGTCGCCGCCTCCTCCCGCGGTCCGGCCGTCCCGGGCTCAGGCATCGTCGGCCACCCGCGTGATGCGGACCTGCCACTGTTCCGGCCCGGACTCGACGTATTCCCAGGTGAAGCGTCCGGGATGGGTGGCCTCGAACTCGCGGCGCAGCGGCTTGGGGTCGTGGTTGTTGACCAGGACGAAGGACTCCCCGGGCGCGAGGCGGGCGAAGCGGGTGAAGATGCGCGGGTGGCGTCGGCCGTGCGGGATCTCGCGGACGTCGACCACCGTGGGCTCCTCCAGCCCGCCTCCTTCCAGCAGGGTGACGAAGTCCGCGGTCAGGGCGGGGAGGTCGGCGCCCGGCAGCGTGGTCACGGCGGGCAGCAGCACGGCGCGCTCCGCGCCGAGGTGGACGGTGAGCATGGCCGCGAGGACGCGGGCGGCATCAGCGCGTCCGGCATCGTCGGTCACGGCGGCCAGGGCGTCGGTGTGCCGGCCGATGATGCCGGCGGCGGCGCGCAGCGCCCGGACCAGCAGCCGGGTGTCGGCCGCGCCGGACGCGGCGGCGTACAGCGTCTGATCGGTGGCCGCCAGGAGAAGGCGCGCCTGCTCGGCGCAGCTGGTGGACAGTTCCTCGGTGGCCCCGGGCCCGGTGAGCGCGGCCAGGCGTTCCAGGAGCCGCTGGTGGGCTTCCTCGATGGTGGTCTGCGCCTGGACGTTCGGGTCGGTGCCGGTCGCCTGGATGTAGATCTCGGTAGCGGATGACATCTGTGCTTCCCCTTCGTGCTGGCTTGGGGCGGGTATGTCGGCGGATACCGCCGTAATTATTACATCGTGATTCGTGAAAATGCCGCCGGGTGGGCGCGGCCCGTGCCCCGTCAGCACAGCCACTTGGGCCAGCCGTGCCCCGCCGGGTCGGCGGCGGCCGGTTCCGGAGGCCGATCGGGGAGGCGTCGGTGGACCATGAGGCAGGACAGGCCGTTTTCGCCCGCCGTGAGGTGGGCTGAGGACCCGGACGGCACCCACAGCAGTGTTCCCTCGGTCAGGTGTCGTGGTCCGCGCGCGGTGGCGACGGTGGCGTCCCCGGTGAGGACCAGCAGAAGGACGTCGGGATCCGCTTCGGTGCGGGCGTTCAGGGGTTGCCCTGGCGACAGATGGATGATGCCGGCGTCGAGACCGCGTCCGGGCTCGGCGAGCCTCCACAGTTCCCTGGTGCCGGGTGTGTCGGTCCGGGCGTCAGTCATCGGTGGTCACCGCGGTGCACCGGGCCCTGATGCGGACGCGGATCTCGCAAGTCGACGTCATGCCTCCAGCCCCTTCTCTCACTCCGACCAAGCTGGTAACACCATTCTTACATGTAGTATTAGTAAAAACCGAACGAGGGAGTCTGGCGACAAGAGGAGGTGCCACCGATGACCTACGTGATCGCGCAGCCCTGCGTGGACGTGAAGGACAAGGCGTGCGTCGAGGAATGCCCGGTGGACTGCATCTACGAGGGGCAGCGGTCGCTGTACATCCACCCGGACGAATGCGTGGACTGCGGGGCCTGTGAGCCGGTCTGCCCGGTCGAGGCGATCTTCTACGAGGAGGACGTGCCGGCCGAGTGGCAGGAGTACACCCGGGCGAACGTCGAGTTCTTCGACCCGCTCGGCTCGCCCGGCGGCGCCGCCAAGCTGGGGCTGATCGAACGCGACCATCCGCTGATCGCCGCTCTGCCGGCCCAGGGGGACTGAGGGGCGCTGCCCTGAACCCCGTACCGCTTCCGTCTGCGAACCACCGAGGAAGGACCATCATGCACATCGCTGAGATCGCCACCACACCCCGCCGCCGCGCGCCTCTTCCCAACGGCCCGACCGCGGCGCTGCTGACGACGGCGGAAACCTCCGACCAGGTCGCCGTCCTCCACGTGGAACTGCCCGTGGGCGCTGCCATGCCCGAACACGACCACGGCGCCTCGCAGATCGTGCTGATCCCGCTGTCCGGATCCGTCGAGGTGCGCCACGCCGGCGAGGCCCGGACGCTGACGGCGGGTACGACGGCTCACATCGCCACCGGTGAGCGCGTCAGTCTCGCCAACCCCGGTACGGAACCGGCCTCGATCATGGTCCTGGCCTCGCCGCCGGAGTTCGCGGATCGGGTGAAGTCCTGGCCCCTCGCCTGACCCACCGACCCCACCAGCCGGCTTCCCGCCGGCAGAGAGGCAACGCACGCGACGCAGTCACAACAGGCTGCTCCAGTAGGGCCAGAACCGGGTGAGTACGAGCAGCGCGAGCACGCCGTACCAGCCGCCGAGCAGCAGCCAGTGCGTGTCGCGGAGGAGCCGGAGGGCGCCGTGCGGGACCGGGACGATCCCGTGGTGCACGCACTGCAGGGCCACGCACCAGAAGAGGGCGATGGTGACCACCCAGACGACCGCGCAGTAGGGGCAGATCCTGTTCAGCTCGTACAGCGACTGCACGATCAGCCAGTGCACGAACACGACCCCGGCCAGCGTCCCGGCGCCCAGGGCGAGCCACAGCCTGCGGTGCAGGCGTGTCCCGGTGAGCAGGGCTGCCCCCAGAACGGCCACGGCGGCGAACGCGCCCAGGCCGAGGAGCATGTTCGGGAAGCCGAACGCGCTCCCCTCGGGACTGGACATGACGCTGCCGCAGCTGATGACCGGGCTGATGTTGCACGGCGGCCGGTAGGCGGGGTCCTTGAGCATCCGCCAGTCGTCCACTGCGAGTTGGAAGGAGGCGAACCAGCCGACGACGCCCGTCAGCAACATCACCAGGCCGGTGCCGCGGCTCGCGCCCGGCCCCCGGCCGTGCCGTGCGGTCGTGGCGTCCGGCGTGAGGGCCGGTCCCTGGATCACGCGGCGCGCTGCCCGGAACGGCCCGGCCGGGTGCGGGCCCGGGCGGCCGAACCGGCCGTCGGCAGGGCTCGGCTCCGGTAGACCAGGTAGGGGCGGGCGAGGTAGCCGATCGGGACGCTCCACACATGCACGAGGCGCGTGAACGGCCAGGCCGCGAAGAGCAGGCACGCGGTCAGCGCATGGAGCTGGAACAGCAGCGGGGCGCCGCTGATCGCCCCCGGGTCCGGTTGCAGGGTGAAGACGCCGCGGAACCAGACGGAGACGGTCTGCCGGTAGTCGTAGCCGGGTCCGAAGACGTTGTGCGCGCCGGTGGCCGTGATGCCCAGCAGGACGGTGGCGGACAGCAGCGGGAAGAGGAGCTTGTCGCTGCGGTCGGTACCGAGCCGGATCCGGCGGGTCAGCAGCCGCCGCGCGCACAGCATGCCGAGCCCGGTGACCATGGCCACGCCTGCCACCGAACCCGCCCAGACGGCCGTGGTGTGGTACGTGTGCTCGCTGATGCCGGCCGCCTCGGTCCACGAGGCGGGCACGGCGAGCCCCACCACGTGTCCGGCGATCACCATGAACGCGCCGAGGTGGAACAGCGGGCTGCCCCAGCGCAGCCAGCGGTTCTCCAGCAGCTGGCTGGTGTGGGAGGTCCAGCCGAACTGGTCGTGCCGGTAGCGCCACACGTGCCCGACGACGAACACGGCCAGGCAGATGTAGGGGATCGCCACCCACAGCAGCAGGTCCGGTCCGCTGGTGGTGACGAGGGAGGCGGCGGTGCTCATCGGAGGCCTTCCGGGGAGTACGGGGGCGGGACGAGGGTCGGCGGGGCCTGCTCGGGCGGGAGGAAGGTGCCGGGCGGGGCGAACTCCCCGCTCCCGTACGGGTCGAGGCCGACGTCCTCGTTGGGCGGCCCCTGGGCGGCAAGTTCCGCCACGGCCCGGAGGTCGGCCGCGGTCGCCGGGGGCAGGAGGCTGAGCAGGGCGGCCAGGACGTGCCGGTAGGGGGAGTCCGCGTCGGTCAGGGCCCGGTGGATGAGTTCCAGTCCGCGGCGGTGCTGCCGCAGCGGTGCCTCGCCGGTTCCGGGACCGGCGAGGGCCGCGAACTCCAGGACGACCGGGAGGTGGTCGGGCAGTTCTCCGCCGCCGATGTCCCAGCCGGCGGCCTTGTACCGGCTGGCCAGGGTGAGCAGGGCCATGCCGCGGCGGCGGGTGTCGCCGTGCAGGTAGTAGGTGAGGTAGAGGCTGCTCTTGCGGCGCAGGTCGAACATCTCGACGTAGTGCCGCTCCAGCTCGTCGGCCTCCCGCGCGGTGAACCAGGCGGTGAAGGCGCCGAGTTCGGCGCCGGCCGGCGACGGCGGCAGCGCTTGGACAGTGGTGGCGAGCGTCGGCCGGGCGGCGGCGAGTTCGGCGTCGGGGTACTGCAGCAGCAGCGAGCACAGCCGCAGCAGCAGGACACGGGCCTCGGCCTGTTCGGGCGTGGGCCGGGCGGGGCGGCGGACGGCCGCTCGCAGACGGGTGCGGACGATGGCGGGCACGGTGGCGGGCAGCGGGCTCACGAGTGGCCTCCGGCGGGGGCTTCGGGCGTACGGCGGCGCAGGGTGGGGATGCCGAGCATGACGCGGCGGCCGTCCATGGGCTGAGGGTCCCCGGAGGACTCCACCGGGCAGCGGTTCTCCATGGCACTGAGGGCGGCGGCGTCCTCCTTGTGCGCGGCGGGAACGACGTACCGGTCCTGGTACTTGGCGACGGCGAGCAGCCGGTGCATGTCCTCGGCCTCGCGGGGGGTCAGGCCCACGGCCTTCAGCGCGGTCTCGTCGCCCGGCTCACCGAGAATGCGCTCACGCATGTACGAGCGCAGCGCGGTGAGCTTCATCAGCACCCCGGCGACGACGTCGGTGTCCCCGGCGGTGAACAGACTGGCCAGGTACTCGAGCGGGATGCGCAGGCGGGTGACGGCGGCGAACACGTGGTCCGGGTCGTCCTGGTTCCCGCCCGCGGAGCTCACCGCGTCCAGGACGGGGGAGAGCGGGGGGACGTACCAGACCATGGGCAGCGTGCGGTACTCCGGGTGCAGCGGCAGCGCCACCTTGTACCGCGTGACCAGGTCGTACACGGGGGAGCGGCGGGCGGCCTCCAGCCAGTCCTCGGGTATGCCGGACTCCCGTGCCGCGGCGATGACATCGGGGGCCGTGGGGTCGAGGAACACACCACGCTGGGCGTCCAGCAGGTCCCGCTCGTCCGGGGTGGCCGCGGCCTCTCCGACGCGGTCGGCGTCGTACAGCAGCAGGCCGAGGTAGCGCAGCCGGCCGACGCACGTCTCGGAGCAGACGGTGGGCTGTCCGGCCTCGATGCGCGGGAAGCAGAAGGTGCACTTCTCGGCCTTGCCGGTGGCGTGGTTGACGTACACCTTCTTGTACGGGCAGGCCGTCACGCACATCCGCCAGCCCCGGCAGCGGTTCTGGTCGACCAGGACGATGCCGTCCTCCACCCGCTTGTACATCGCACCGGACGGGCACGCGGAGACACATGCGGGGTTGAGGCAGTGCTCGCACAGGCGCGGCAGGTGGAACAGGAAGGTCTGCTCGAACTCGAACTTCACCTTCTCGGCCCACGCTCCGGTCAGGTTCGGGTCGCCGCCCGCGTGCTCGGGCGCGCCGCCCAGGCCGTCCTCCCAGTTGGCGCCCCAGGTGATGGCGGTGGGCTTCCCGGTGAGGACCGAGCGGGGGCGGGCGACCGGGACGTCCTGGCCGGCCGGGGCGCTGACGAGGTTGTCGTAGTCGTAGGTGACCGGCTCGTAGTAGTCCTCGATGGACGGCAGGTCCGGGTTGGAGAACAGGGACAGCAGGCGCTTCACCCGGCCGCCGGAGCGCAGGACCAGCCGCCCGCGCCTGTCCAGCGTCCAGCCGCCCTTCCACTGCTCCTGGTCCTCGTAGCGGCGGGGGTAGCCGACGCCCGGTTTGGTCTCGACGTTGTTGAACCAGGCGTACTCGACGCCGGTGCGGTTGGTCCATGTCTGCTTGCAGGTGACCGAGCAGGTGTGGCAGCCGATGCACTTGTCGAGATTCATCACCATGGCCACCTGGGCCATGACGCGTCCGATGGTGGCTTCGCCACGGGGCATCTCAGTACTCCACTTCCTGCGAGCGACGGCGGATGACGGTGACCTCGTCGCGCTGGTTGCCCGTCGGGCCGTAGTAGTTGAAGGCGTACGTGAACTGCGCGTAGCCGCCGGCCAGATGGGTGGGCTTGAGCAGGAGCCTGGTCAGGGAGTTGTGGATGCCGCCGCGCCTGCCGCTCACCTCGGTCTTCGGCACGTTCACAGTGCGGTCCTGCGCGTGGTACATGTACACCGTGCCCTCGGGCATCCGGTGTGTGACCACCGCCCGGGCGGCCACGACGCCGTTGCGGTTGTACGCCTCGACCCACTCGTTGTCCTCGACGCCGATCCTCTCGGCGTCGGCGGTGGACATCCAGATGACCGGGCCGCCGCGGGACAGGTCGAGCATGTACTTGTTGTCCTGGTAGTTCGAGTGGATGGACCACTTCGAGTGCGGGGTGAGGTAGCGGACGGTGACCTCCGCCCGCCCGTCTTCATGAAGGTGCTCGTCGCCGTAGTGCCGTGGTGTGTTCAACGGCGGCCGGTAGACGGGCAGTTGCTCGCCGAGTTCGCTCATCCAGTCGTGCTGCATGAAGAAGTGCTGCCGGCCGGTGAGGGTGTGCCAGGGCTTCTTGTGCTCGACGTTGATGACGAAGGGCGAGTACCGGCGGCCTCCGGTCTCCGAGCCCGACCATTCGTACGACGTCATCACGGCCCGAGGCTGGGTGCGGGCGTCGGCGAAGGTGATCCGCTCGGCCTCGCGCTCGGCGGCGAGTTCCACCAGGCCCTCGCTGCCGGTCTGCCGCTCCAGTTCCCGGAAACCCTCGGTCGCCAGACGTCCGTTGGTGGTTCCGGACAGGGCGAGGATCGCCTCGCACATGTCGGAGGCGGTCGCCAACGAGGGCCGGCCCTCGGCGATCCCGTCACGGACGGTTCCGCAGCGGTGCCGCAGCTCCTCGATCTCCCGGCCCGGGTGGACGGTGACGCCCTTCGTGGTCGTCCCGAGCTTGTCGAGGAGCGGGCCGACGGCGCGCATCTTCTGTGCCACGGCCGTGTAGTCGCGCTCGACGGTGACCAGCCTGGGCATCGTGCGGCCGGGGACGGGCTCGCACTCGCCGGTCTTCCAGTCCCGTACGGCACCGCCGGGCTGGGCGAGTTCGTCGGGGGTGTCGTGCTGGAGCGGCACGGCCAGTACGTCCGTGCGCGTCCCCAGGTGCTCCTCGGCCAGCTCGCTGAACCTGTCGGCGATGGTCAGGAAGGTGTCGTAGTCCGTGCGGGCCTGCCAGGGCGGGGCGATGGCCGGGGTGAAGGCGTGCACGAAGGGGTGCATGTCGGTGGACGACAGGTCGTCCTTCTCGTACCAGGTCGCCGCCGGCAGGACCACGTCGGCCATGAGCCCGGTGGACGTCATCCGGAAGTCCATGCACACCAGCAGATCGAGCTTGCCCTCCGGAGCCTCCTCCCGCCACACCACGTCCTTCGGGCGGTCCTCGGGCGGCGTCTCCTGCGAGCGGACGGCCGCGTCGGTGCCCAGCAGGTGGCGCAGGAAGTACTCGCTGCCCTTGCCGGAGGAGCCGAGCAGGTTCGCCCGCCACACCGTGAGCACGCGGGGGAAGTTCGCGGGGTCGTCGGGGTCCTCGACGGCGAACCGCAGCCGGCCCGACTTCAGTTCGTCGACGACGTGCTCGGCGACCGGCCGGCCCGCTCGCGCCGCTTCGTCCGTCAGATCGAGCGGGTTGCGGTCGAAGCCGGGGTGGCCGGGTGTCCACCCCAGCCTTACGGCCTGCGCCAGGCAGTCGGCGAACCCCTTGCCCCGGAACCGTCCCTGCCCGAGCGGGGACGCCAGTTCGTCGGGCCCGAACGCCTCGTAGCGCCACTGGTCGGAGTTCAGGTACCAGTAGGAGGTGCCGGCCATGTGCCGCGTGGGCCGCTGCCAGTCGAAGGCGAAGGCGAGGTGCTGGAAGCCGGTCAGCGGACGCACCTTCTCCTGGCCGACGTAGTGCGCCCAGCCGCCGCCGTTGACGCCCTGGCAGCCGGTCATCGTGGTCAGCGCGAGGAACGCGCGGTAGATGGTGTCGGAGTGGAACCAGTGGTTCGTGCCCGCACCCATCGCGATCATCGAACGACCCTCGGTGCGCTCGGCGTTGCGGGCGAACTCCCGGGCGATCCGGGCCGCCTGCTCCGCGGGGACCGAGGTGATGGTCTCCTGCCAGGCCGGGGTGCAGGGCTCGGCCGCGTCGTCGTACGAGGACGGCCAGTTGCCCGGCAGGCCGGGCCGCTCTACCCCGTACTGCGCCAGCATCAGGTCGAAGACCGTGGTGACGAGACGCCCGCCGATCCGCCGCACGGGCACCCCGCGCACCATGACCGAGCCGCCCTCCGTGCTGCCCTCGTCGAACCGGGGCAGCGACACGGCCACGGTCTCGTCCGCGCATTCGAGCAGGGTCAACTCGGGTACGGCATCGCCCAGATCGAGGTTCCAGCGGCCCCGCTCGGCTTCCCCCCACCGGAAGCCGAGCGAGCCGTTCGGCACGACGTACTCGCCGGTGACCGCGTCGAGGAAAACGGTCTTGGACCGGGCGTTCTCCGTGTCGTGCCCGAGATCGGCGGCGGTCAGGAACCCGTCCGGGACGAGACCCTGGTCATGCTCGCGCAGCGTCACAAGGAAGGGGGCGTCGGTGAAACTCCGCAGATACTTCCGGAAGTACGGCACCTCACGGTCGACCAGGAACTCCCGCAGGATCACATGCCCCATGGCCATGGCGAGCGCTCCGTCGGTGCCGGGGTGCGGGGCGAGCCACTCGTCGGCGAACTTGACGTTGTCGGCGTAGTCCGGGCTGACGGCGACGACCTTGGTGCCGTTGTAGCGGGTCTCGGTCAGGAAGTGCGCGTCCGGGGTGCGGGTGACGGGGATGTTGGACCCCCACATGACCAGATAGCCCGCGTTCCACCAGTCCGCCGCCTCCGGGACGTCGGTCTGGTCGCCGAAGACCTGCGGGGAGGCGACGGGCAGATCGGCGTACCAGTCGTAGAACGACAGGAGCGTGCCACCGATCAGTGACATGAAGCGGGAGCCGGCCGCGAACGAGGCCATGGACATCGCGGGGATCGGGGAGAAGCCGGCGACGCGGTCGGGCCCGTACGTCTTGATCGTGTGCACATGGGCCGCGGCCACCAGCTCGGCGACCTCCTCCCATTCGGCGCGCACCAGACCGCCCTTGCCGCGGGCCCGTTTGTAGGCGCGGGCCTTCGCCGGATCGGATGTGATCTCCGCCCATGCGGCCACCGGGTCCCCGAGCCTGCGCCGCGCCTCACGCCACAGCTTCAGCAACGCGCCCCGCACATAGGGGTAGCGGACCCGGCTGGGGGAGTAGGTGTACCAGGAGAACGACGCACCGCGCGGGCAACCGCGGGGCTCGTACTCGGGACAGTCGGTGCCGATCGACGGGTAGTCGGTGGCCTGGTGCTCCCAGGTGATGATGCCGTCCTTGACGTACACCATCCACGAACACGAACCGGTGCAGTTCACGCCGTGCGTGGAGCGCACCACCTTGTCGTGCGCCCACCGGTTCCGGTAGAAGCCCTCCCACTTGGGGTCGGCTTGGCCGAACACGGCACGTCCGTCGGCCGAGACTTCACGGCGGCTCAGCAGTCTGCGCGTGGCCAGCGGCCAGCTTCGCTCGACGTGCGAGCGGGCCGGCCGTACCTCCTGGTCGTTCTCCATGGTCGTGAACGTTAGGTTCTGGTCACGGCCGGCACCTTGGGCCTAACGGCCCTCGCTGCCCGTCCCACCGGCCCTGTACGCCGCCCGCCTCTGCGGAATGAGGCCCGTTTCGTTCGGGTTCGGGAGTGGTTCCGGTCGTGGCTCCGCATCGAGGGACTGTCGGCCCATCACGAAGGGCTGGTCGGCCGCTGCGTCGGACCGCACCGACGCCGGATGCTGATCACCGACCGATCCGGAGGTAACCCGTGTACCACTGCAACCAGCATCCGTGCCGTTGTCTCCCCCGTCATCCCCCGTCACGGATGCTGCGCACGGGCCGGCCCGGTCGCCGTCCGGCCGCCCGACACGTCTGCCCTGACTCCCGGGCGGCCGGACGCACGACGCGCACCGGCATGGGACGGAGGACCCGGTGAGCGGCGCCCGGGCGATCCGCCGACAGCACCAGGACGTCGGGGACAAGCCGTTCATCGTGATCTGGGAGTCGACCCGCGCCTGCCCGCTGGCCTGCCTGCACTGCCGTGCCGAGGCCGTGCCCGACCGCGACCCGCGCGAGCTGGACACCACCGCCGCCAAGGACCTGATCCGGCAGATCGCCGCGTTCGGACAGCCCGCGCCCCTGTTCGTGATCACCGGCGGGGACCCGTTCCAGCGCCCCGACCTGCTGGAGCTGATCGAGTACGGGGGAGAGACGGGAGTGCGCGTGGCCGTGTCCCCCTCGGGCACCCCCACGCTCACACCCGAGCGGCTGCGGGAGGTGCACACGGCCGGTGCCGTAGGGCTGTCGCTCAGCCTCGACGGCTCCACCGCCGGCCTGCACGACGGATT
Organism: Streptomyces sp. NPDC004561; assembly: GCF_053602155.1. NCBI lineage: Bacteria > Bacillati > Actinomycetota > Actinomycetes > Kitasatosporales > Streptomycetaceae > Streptomyces > Streptomyces sp. NPDC004561. Next base: position 21,659 of record NZ_JBSGDB010000001.1, on the reverse strand, counting down.
CCGCGGTGTGCCCGGGGTGTACCGGTGGACGCTGGACGCCTGGGACACCGCCCGCGAGCTCGGCATGAAAGTACAGATCAACACCACGGTCGCCCGGCACAACCTGCACGACCTGCCGGATGTCGTACGACTCGTCCACGAGCACGGAGCGATGCTGTGGAGCGCCTTCTTCCTGGTGCCCACCGGACGCGGCCGGCAACTCGGCGTGCTCACCCCCGCCGAGACCGAGGACGTGCTGAACTTCGTGTACGACGTGGGCATGTCCGTGCCCGCCAAGACCACCGAGGCCCACCACTTCCGCCGGATCGCACTCCAGCGCAAGGTGCTCGCGGACACCGGCGACGACCACATGGCCGTTCTGGAACTCGGGCCGCTCTACCGGGAGTTGCGCGACCGCGTCGCCGAACTGGGCCTGGACGCCGGAGGCCGGCGCGCCCGCCGGCCACCGCTGGACGTCAACGCCGGCCGCGGCTTCGTCTTCGTGTCCCACACCGGCACCGTGCACCCCAGCGGCTTCCTGCCCCTGGGCGCCGGCAGCGTGCGCACCCGCCCGTTGGCCGAGATCTACCGCACCTCCGAGCTGTTCACCGGCCTGCGGGACGCCGACCGGCTGGGCGGCCGGTGCGGGGCCTGCGAGTTCCGCCGCGTCTGCGGCGGCTCACGCTCGCGCGCCTACGGCGTCACCGGCGATCCGTACGCCGAGGAGCCCTGGTGCGGCTATCGGCCCGGATCCTTCCCCTACCAGCGGGAACTGGCGGCCCTGATGGCCGACCACCCCGGCGGCCCCCCTGCGGATCGACCTCCCGTCGAACACGGAGCACAGGGGCAAGGAGCATCGTGAACGGCGAGCACGACGGCCCCCGAGTCACCGGCGGCCGGTACCCCAGCAGGTTCAGGCAGTCCGGCCTGAAAGCCCGGCACCTGCGCGCCCACATCGTCGTCGTGGTGTGGCTCGCCCTGACGCTCCTGGCGGCCACCGTCCAACAGACGCTGCCCGTCGCCCGCTGGCTGGTTGTCCACCTGTTCCTGCTGGGCGCCGCCACCACCGCCATCGTGGTCTGGAGCGAGCACTTCGCCGTCGCCCTGCTGCACGCGAAGCTCCCCGACCAGCGCTGGAGCGATGCCCGGCTCGCCGCGGTGAACCTCGCCGTGGCGGGCGTGCTGACCGGCGTGTGGGCGGATCTCCCCGTCCTCACCGGGATCGCCTGCGCACTGCTGGCCGCCGCGATCACCGCCCATCTGGTCGTGCTGGTGCGCATGGGCCGGGGCGCGCTGGGCGGACGACTCGCTCCGGTCGTCGGCTTCTACCGGGCGGCCGCGGCCGCACTGATCCTGGGCGCGGTTCCGGGCTGGCTGCTGGCCACCGGTCACGCCGGGCCCCGGCACTACGCCGGGCTGCGGCTCGCCCACATCCATGTGATGCTGCTGGGCTGGATCGGACTGCCGGTGCTGGGCACCCTGTTCATGCTGTGGCCCACCGTGCTGGGCGTGCGCATGGCCGAGCGCACCACCAAGGCGGCGCGCCGGGCGCTGGCCTTGACCGGGGGCGGCCTCGTCACCGCGGCCGCCGCACTGGCGGCCGGCTGGCGCTGGGCCGCCGTGACCGGCGTCGTGATGTACGCGGCCGGGGCGGGCGTCGCGGTCGAGGTGTTCGTCCGCACGGTGCGCCGACGCCGTCCCGTCTCGGCCGCGGCGGCCTGGACGCTGGGTGCGGCCACCGGATGGCTGCTCGCGAGCGTCGTCGCGGACGCCGGGATCCTGGCCGCCCGGGGCCCGGCCGAGGCCCCGGACGGTGTCTCCGCCCTGGTCCCGGTGTGGCTCGCCGGATTCGTCGCACAGGTCCTCATCGGCGCGCTGACCTATCTGCTGCCGATCGTGCTCGGCACCGGACCCGGGGAACGCGCCGTGCTCCGGGCGGTGCTGGAGCGCGGCTGGACGGTCCGCCTGGCGACCCTCAACACTGGTGTCGCGCTGCTGGCACTCCCGCTGCCCGACGTGCTCGGCACCACCGGCATGCTGCTGGCCGCGGTGGCCGGAGCCGCGTTCCTCGTGCCGACGGCCCGCGTCCTCGCCAGGGGCGCCCGACGTGCGGGAGAGGGCGGACCGTCGCGACGCCCGGCCCTGCTGGGCACCGCGGCGGGCGCCGTGCTGATCGTGCTGGCCGTGATGGTGGCCGACAGCGGCGCCGGGACGGACGGGCCGGCCGTCGCCGCCGGAACGGGGAGCGGCGCCGTCACCGCCACCCGTACCGTGGACGTCACCCTGGCCGACCTGCGCATCCGGCCCAGCCGGATCGAGGTCACCAGGGGAACCGTGCTGAACCTGAAGGTCACCAACAAGGACGCCCAGCGCCACGACCTGAAGGTCGACGGCGGCCCCGCCACTCCACTCCTGTCCCCGGGCGAAAGCCGCATGCTGTATCTCGGGCAGGTCACCAAGAACCGCACCGCATGGTGCACCCTGCCCGGACACCGTGCCGCCGGCATGACCCTCGACATCGTCGTGAACTCGGCTACAGGAGAGGCCACTTCGGGGCACGGCGGCCCCATGTCCATGGCCGGTACCGGCGGCGGCCCGGACCTCGCCGCCGACTTCTCCCACGGGTGGCGGCCTCGCGATGCCGCCCTGGCTCCGGTGACAGGCGCGACGGTGCACCATGTCGAGCTGCATGCAGTGCGTCGCACCGTCGAGGTCGCCCCGGGCGTCAGGCAGCAGATGTGGACCTTCGGCGGCACCGCGCCCGGACCCACCCTGCACGGAAGGGTCGGCGACGTCTTCGAGGTCACGCTCGTGAATGACGATCCCACCATGGGGCACGGCATCGACTTCCACGCCGGTTCCCTAGCCCCCGACCAGGCGATGCGCTCCGTCCAGCCCGGTCAGCGCCTGCACTACCGGTTCCGCGCCGACCGGGCCGGTGCGTGGCTGTACCACTGCAGTACGGCGCCCATGCTGCAACACATGGGGAACGGCATGTACGGCGCCGTCATCGTCGACCCGCCCGGCCTGGCGAAGGTGGACCACGAGTACGTGCTGGTCTCCTCCGAGCTCTACCTCGGCACCCCCGGCAGCGCGGCCCAGCTGTCGAAGATGCGTCAGGACACGCCGGACCTCTGGGTGTTCGACGGCATCGCCGCCCAGTACGCCAAGGCACCGCTGAAGGTGAAGGCCGGCGAGCGCGCCCGCTTCTGGGTGGTGGCCGCCGGACCGAGCGACGGCGTCTCCTTCCACATCGTCGGCACCGTCTTCGACACCTTGTACAAGGAGGGCGCTTATCTGCTCACGCCCGGGCGACCGGGCGGCGCACAGGTCCTGGACCTGGAGGTGGCCGAGGGCGGCTTCGTCGAAACGACGTTCCCCGCGGCCGGCCACTACTCCTTCGTCGACCACGACATGCGCCACGCAGAGGCCGGGGCGACGGGCATGGTGGAGGTGAGCAAGTAGTGGGCACCGTCAGCCTGTGGTCCCTGCTGCGCTTCCTGCATGTGACGGGCGCCGTCCTGTGGGTCGGTGGACAGCTGGCCCTGACCCTGGTCGTGCTGCCGCTCGGCCGCCGGATGCTGTCCGCGGAGGCCAGGGACCGGTTCGCAGCCGCGGCGGGCCGCCGGTTCGGGCTCCTGACGGGGACGGTGTTCCTGCCCCTGCAACTGGGCACCGGGTGGGCCATGGCCTGGCACAAGGGTGTCACATGGGGATCGCTCGCCGATCCCGGCTACGGACGCACTCTGGCGACGAAACTCGGGCTGTTCGTCCTGGTGATGTTCCTCGCGGCCGGGCACGGCATCGCGTACGCCAAGGGTCGCGCCGAACTCGCCCGTGCCCTGGCCGTCGCGTCGCTGGTCGGCTCGCTGGGCGTCGTCCTGCTCGCCACCGCCCTGCCCGCCACGTGACCCCGGTGCGCAGCCGTCGCCCCGCCCGATGGGCAGAGGTGACCCCGCGGAACGGCCGGCGAAGAACAAGGAGTTGAGCCGGGGCCGTCCGGTCCGCGGCTCGGGACCGACGGCCCTCGGCATGCCTCCCGCGGCGACCGAGAATCGATGACACACGGGGAGCCTCATTTCACCCTGCGGCTCCGCCCCGGAGTTGAGGAGCCAACCATGCAGACCCGGGAGATCGACGCCTCCGCGCTGGAGACCCTGATGACCGCGGCGGTGGCGGCACCGTCGATCCACAACACCCAGCCGTGGAGCTTCGGGATGCAGGCGGCCACCCGGTCCGTCGAGGTCCGCGCCGACGACCGGCGAGCGCTGCCGCTCGCCGATCCGCAGCGGCGCGCCCAGCACCTGTCCGTGGGCGCCGCGGTCTTCAACCTCAGGGTGGCCGTCGCACACCTGGGCTGGGCCCCAGCCGTTCGGCTCCTGCCCGACCCCGGCGATCCCGGCCTGCTGGCCACCGTACAACTCACCCTGCCAGCTGAGGAGTTGTCGGACTGCCGGCTGCTGTACCCGGCTGTCGAGCGGCGCCACACCAGCCGGATGCCGTTCACCGGCCGCCCGGTGCCCGAGGCGGTCGTGACGGAGATGGCCCAGGCCGCCCAGGCCGAGGGGGCAAGACTCTACGTGCCGGACTTCGCCGGAACACGGCTGCTGCTCGGACTCACCGCTGCGGCCGAGGCACGCAACCAGGCGGACCCGGCGCGCATCGCCGAGTCCCGCGCCTGGATCACCGCCCCCGGGGCGCACGTCCCCTATGGCATCCCGCTCACCGCTGTCGGCCCGCAGGACGCGGACGGGCGGATGCCGATGCGCGACTTCACGGGCCGACTGCCCGTACCGCGGCGCCCGGCCCGGCACTTCGAGCGCCATGCCCAGGTGGCCTTGCTGTGGACGGCCCGCGACAGGCGGGAGGACTGGCTACGGGCGGGCCAGGCCCTGGAGCGCGTGCTGTTGACCGCGACCGCGCGCGGGGTGCGCACCTCGATGCTGCACCAGGCGATGGAATGGCCCGACCTGCGGGCGGCGGCCTGCCTGCCGCAGCGGCGGTGCTGCCCGCAGGTGCTGATCCGGTTCGGTTACGGCCCGGACGGTGACCGCACACCGCGCGCCTGCGCGCAGGCGGTCCCGCCTCACCTGAGCTGAGCGGGCCCGCCCCACAGGCAGCGGTCCGGCACCGGTGACCTGAGCCGGCTCGGGTCGTGCCAAGGGTCCGGACGGCTGCTGTGGACAGGGAGGAGCCGGAACGCGGCGGGATCAGTCTGTGCCGGGCGTGCCGTTGATCTCCCGCCCGGTGACCATCTCGGCCTCGATGCGCAGGAAGATCCAGTCCTGGGTGACCACCCAGGAACGCGGACCGGTCTGGGAGAGGCGTTCGTGTTCGGCGGGATCGGACACGGCGGTCGCCCGGCCGGTGACGACCACGCTCCAGCCCGACCGCTCGGCGGCGTTGAACTCGTCCGCCTCGAAGGCCACCACGACTCCGTCGACCGCGCGGACCAGCTCGGAGGAGGCCGAGGTGCGCACCAGGACCGAGGAGTCCGTGTCCAGCCCGAAGTTGACCGGGAGGACGGCGGGCAGTGCCTCCCGGGTGTAGACGATGCGGCCGACCGGCGCCTTGGCCAGCAGGCGCAGGCAGTCACGCCGATCGAGTGCGCGGAAGCCGTCGTTGTGGGACATCGCTCCCTACCCTCTCACGCGGCCGGGGCCCGGCCAGGGCCGGACGGCCCTCATGGCCGCCCTCTGCCCGGCCGCGAAGCGAACGCACGGCGTGAGTGCCCGAGGAGCCGTGCGGTCATGCGTGATGGTGGCGTCCGGCCCGTTCGCGCGGGCGGCACGACCGTGGACGCTCAGGACCGTCACACCCGGGACCGCGCGGGAGGCCGTCGGTATGCGGATAGGGCCCATCGGCCCTGATGGGCCGCCCGGTGGGCGGCCCATACGGTCCCCGCGCGAGGACCGGCCGGACCGGCACGAGGCACCGACGGCCCCCTGCGTGACAGCCCGGAATCACGAAGCCTTGACTCGGGCCGCCGAGCCGTTGGAGCGCGGAACGGCCGGATCACTGTGATCGGGAGGGACACGATGGTGCTTCGACGGTCTGAGAGAAACGACGGAACACCGGGGGCGCACCAGCCGGTGCCGGGCCGCGCCTGGCTGATGCTGGCGCTCGCCACGGTCGGCTTCGCCGTCAACTTCTGGGCGTGGGCGCTGCTCAGCCCGCTCGGCCCGCGGTTCAAGGACAGCCTGGACCTGAGCTCGTTCCAGCAGTCGTTGCTGGTGGCGGTGCCCGTCGTGGTCGGCTCGCTGGGCCGTATTCCGGTCGGCGCCCTGACCGACCGGTTCGGCGGGCGGGTGATGTTCCCGCTCGTGTCGGCGGCCACCATCGTGCCGGTGCTCTACTTCGGCCTGGCCGCCCACTCCTCCCTCGCCGCCCTGCTGGCCGGCGGATTCTTCCTCGGCATCGGCGGCACCGCCTTCGCCGTCGGCGTGCCCTTCGTGAATGCCTGGTTCCCGCCGGAGCGGCGCGGTCTGGCCATCGGCGTCTTCGGCGCCGGCATGGGCGGCACCGCCATCAGTGCCCTGACCACGGTCAAGCTGGTCAACGCGCACGGCATGTCCACCCCGTTCCTGATCACTGCCGCGGTGCTGGGCGCCTACGCCGTGACCGCCGCGCTGCTGCTGCGCGACGCGCCCGGCCGCACCGTGCCGACCGAGCCGCTGGCACGCCGGCTGGCCGCCACCGCCCGGCTGGGCATCACCTGGCAGGCGTCCGCGCTGTACGCGGTCGCGTTCGGCGGGTACGTGGCCTTCTCCGTCTACCTGCCCACCTACCTCAAGACCGGCTACGGCCTCACCCAGGCCGACGCCGCGAACCGCATGGCCGGATTCGTACTCCTCGCCGTCGCGATGCGCCCGGTCGGCGGCTGGCTGGCCGACCGGCTGGGCCCGACCCGGGTGCTCGCCGGGGCGCTGTCGGTGATGGTGGCAGGAGCCGTCGTGCAGTCGTTCACCCCGGCCCTCGCGCCGATGGGCACCATCGCCTTCCTGGCCATGGCCGCCGCACTCGGCGCCGGCAGCGGAGCGACGTTCGCCCTGGTGGCCCTGCTGACGCCGGCCGACCAGGTCGGCTCGGTCACCGGCGTGGTCGGTGCCGCCGGCGGACTCGGGGGCTTCCTGCCCCCGCTGGTGATGGGCTCGCTGTACGGCGAGTACGGGACGTACGCGGCCGGGCTCGCCCTGCTCGCGGTCGTGGCCGCCGCCGCGCTGGCCTACACCCTCACCGGTGTGCGCGCCGCGGTCGAAGGCCACGAGGAGAAGGAGCGCCCCGGACGCCGGCGCCCTCACCGCACCGCACACACCACCGTGTGAGGGCGAGTCGACAGGAACAAGGTTCCGGCGAGTCGAGGAACAACCACCGTTTCAGGGAGAAGGAGAAGTCCCGTGTGCGAGTACTGCGGCTGCCAGTCGCTGACGGCCATCGATGAACTGACCCGGGAGCACGACGAGGTCATCCGCCTCATCAGCCACCTCCGCCTCGCCCACCAGGCGGGCGGTGTGGTCCGGATGGCGGAGCTCGCACGGGAGATCACGAGGGTGCTCGAACCCCACACCCAGGTCGAGGAACACGGCCTGTTCCCCGCCCTGGCCGGGGACTTCCCCGACCAGATCGCCGCGCTGGAGGCCGAGCACCGTCACGTCGAGGCGGTGCTGGCCGAGGCCGGCGCAGGGGCGACGCCCTCGGACCCGACCTGGCCGGACCGGCTGATGGACGCGATGGCCGTGCTGCGCGACCACATCCTCAAGGAACAGGACGGCGTCTTCCCCGCCGCACTCGCCAACCTCGGCACCGAGGAGTGGGACGCGGTCGATGCCGCGCGCGCCGAGGCGGGCAGCACCCTGCTCCGGCCGGCCACCTGAAACACCGCCGGGCTTCCGCAGGGAGCCCCTTACGACCCGGTCCGGCGCGCTCGCGCGCCAGGCCTGCGCCGGCCGGTACGCACGCCGCATCCCGAGAAGCGAGGGTGCGCGGGGTGCCCCATGGGCGGGCTGGCGTCAGACCGTGTCGGAGAGCGGCACCGCCCACTCGACGGCGGTGCCGCTCGGGTGGTTCGCGGAGAGGGCGAACGTGCCACCCATCTCCTCGGCGCGTTGGCGAAGGTTCGCCAGGCCGCTGCGCCGTGTCACCGACGGGTCGATCCCTCGGCCGTTGTCGGCGACGCGGAGCTTCAGGGCCATGTCCGTGACCTCGACGCTGATGTCGATGCCGGTGGCGTGCGCGTGCCGGGCCGCGTTCGACAGTGCTTCGCCGAGCACGGCCAGCAACTGCTCGGCCTGCTCGGCCGAGACGGTCGTGTCCAGCAGCCCGGTCATCCGCAGCGCCGGGGCGAAGCCGAGCGCCTCGGTGGCCCGCTCGGTGGCCGCCACGAGCTGGGCTCGCAGTCCGCTGCCGCCACGGGCCCGATCGTGTTCACGCAGGCCGTAGATGGTGGAACGGATGATCTTGATGGTGTCGTCCAGGTCGTCCACGACCCGCTGGATCCGCTCGCTCGCCTCCGGCCGGTCCGAAACCCGTCCCAGCGTGGACTGCAGTGTCAGCGCACCGGCGAAGAGCCGCTGGATCACCAGGTCGTGCAGGTCACGGGCGATCCTGTCGCGGTCGTTGAGGACGACCATGCGCTCGGAGTCCTGCCGGTGCTCGGCGACGTCCAGCGCCAGCGCGGCCTGGTTGCCGAACCCGGTCACCATGTCCGCCACGGCATCGGTGAAGAAGGAGCCGCTCGGCAGGTTCGCCACCTGAAGAACGCCGCGGACGTGCTCCCGGGTGCCGAGCGGGACGAAGAACGCCGGTCCGAGCTCCACCACCGACGCGCTGCCGCCCTCGGCGCGCGGGTCCGCGCTCACGGCCTCGCTGGTGATCGTCTCCCCGGACGCGTAGACCTTCGCGGCCAGTGCCGTCGCGGGCAGCACCAACCCGCGGACCGCGTCGGCCGACGTGCCCGACGCGGCCTCGATGACCAACTCCCCGGTGTCGCCCACCGGCACCGCCAGAGTGACCAGGTCCGCGCCGGCCATCTCCCGCACGGTGGCGGCGACGGACTCCAGCACCACGGCGGGCTCGGCACCGGACAGCAGGCTGCGGGTCAGCTCGTTGCTGGCCGCCAGCCACCGCTGCCGGCGATGCGCCTCGTCGTACAGCCGGGCGTTGTCGATCGCCACGCCGGCGGCCGCCGCCAGGGTCCGCAGCACCGCCTCGTCGTCGGAGTCGAACTCCGCGCCGCTCCTCTTGTTGGTCAGGTACAGGTTGCCGAACACCTGGTCGCGCACCCGGATCGGAGCACCGAGGAAACCGGTCATCGGCGGGTGCCCGGCCGGGAAGCCCGCGGACGCCGGATGGTCCGCCAGGTTCGCCAGGCGCAGCGGCTCCGGGTGCCGGATCAGCAGGCCGAGGATGCCCGCGCCATGCGGATAGTGCCCGATCCGGGCGATGGTCTCCTCGTCGATGCCGACCGTGATGAACTGCTTGATCGCGCCTTCCTCGCCCACCACACCGAGCGCTCCGTACTGGGCGTCGACCAGAGTGACCGCCGACTCCACGATTCGGTGCAGCACCACCTCGAGGTCGAGGTCGGAGCCCACGGCCAGTACGGCGTCGAGCAACGTGTGGACCCGGTCCCGAGCCGTCCGTACCTGGGCCACCTGCTGCTGCAGGTCCTCCAGCAGGACGTCCAGCCGCAGCTGCGGAGACATCCCGGATGCCTCCCCGTCACGCGAACCACGTGCGTGCTCGCCCACCAAAGCTCCCCTCACCATCGCGTTGCCCCACCCCAGGATGCCCGACGCGTCCGAGCCGTTCGACGGCACCCCGCCGGCACTGCCGTCGGACACCCCAGCTGATCAGGTTCTGTTCGGTTCGGAGAGGATTCCGCGTGGTGCAGGCTGCCTGCCCGAAGCCCGCCCGGCGGATCATGTGACTACTAGGCTGCGACGATGGAACGAGTCTCCGATGTGCCCGAGAGTCCCGCCCAGTCGGCAGATCCGGCCCGGGTGAATGACTACGACAGTTTCGCCGAGGCGTACTCGGCGGAAACCGAGAACAACCTCGTGAACGCGTACTACGCGCGGCCCGCGACGCTGGCCCTGGCCGGGGACGTGTCCGGTCGCCGGATCCTGGACGCCGGTTGCGGCTCGGGCCCCCTGTCGGCCGCACTGCGCGACCGGGGTGCGGTCGTCACCGGAATCGACGCCAGCGCAGGGATGCTGGAGTTGGCCAGGCGGCGGCTGGGTGACGAGGTGGCCCTGCACGTCGTCGACCTGAGCGACCGCCTGCCGTTCGCCGACGGTGCGTTCGACGACGTGGTCGCCTCGCTGGTGCTGCACTATCTGGAGGACTGGGGGCCGACGCTGGCCGAGTTGCGGCGAGTGCTCAGGCCCGGCGGCCGGCTCATCGCGTCGGTGGACCACCCTTTCGTGGCCTACACGATCCAGGATCCTCGGCCCGACTACTTTGCCACCACCAGCTATTCCTTCGACTGGACGCTCAACGGGCAGTCCACCCCGATGAGGTTCTGGCGCAAACCACTGCACGCGATGACCGATGCCTTCACCACCGCCGGCTTCCGTCTTTCCACCATCAGCGAGCCGCAGCCCGACCCTGCCGCCCGCGAGTTGTTCCCCGACGACTTCCATGACCTTTCGACCAAAGCGTGCTTCCTCTTCTTCGTCGTCGAGGTACCACCGTCGGCTACCGGCCCGAACGACTAGATGATCGACGCCACCCTCATCCCCATCCAGCGCCGCACCGGAAAAGCCGGCCGGCCGTGATCGTCACCGGTTTCACCGTCACCCGCGCCACAAGCTCACACCCGGCCAGAAGACCGCCCATCCCTACCAGCGGCGGCCGAGGATTCAGCGGCGGGTCGCCCCGACCAGGAGGACCACCGCGGTGAGGACGGCCGCGACAGTCATGGCCGCCGTAGCCGGGATCGGGAAGGCTTGCCGGTCCGTGGGCCGCTGCTTGTGGGCGAGTCTGAGCGCCACCCACGCCGCCTGCGCGAGCACGCCGGCGACGAAAGCGAGCAGCAACGGCATGAGGCCGTCCGGAATGGGCAGCGCGCTCGCCGCGAAGGCTCCCGCGACCGGGCTCAAGCAGGCAAGCCCGATCCATGGAGCCACGCGCCGCCTCGGCGGCGCTCGAAGCAGAGCGGCCAGCGCCAGGCCTTCGCCGGCCGCGTGCACGAGGAGAGCCGCCACCACGACGAACGAGGCGGTCAGGGCAAGGGTCGCCCCCTCCAGGAAGCGGTGCAGTGCGAGCGCCGATCCGGCACCGATGCCACCCGCACGCCCCAGCGCGCACGGGCAGCCGATACGGATCACGGCACCCATCACCCCGTACGACGCGAGCGCGGTGAGCGGCACGGCCCAGGGCGGCACGCCGGCCTCATGGGCCTCGTCCCACGCGTCGGGCAGTAGATCGAGGACCGCGATGATCAGCAGTATCCCCGACGCGGCGGCCAGCAGGAGCCCCGACCGGCCCGATCCCCGCCGCGCCGTCCAGGCGCCCACCACCGTGGCCAGGGCCACCAGGACCACGGCCACCAGCGTTTCGGTGGAGGGCAACTGCCATCCGGTTCCGTCGGCGGTGGGCGCGCCAACTGCGCAGGCCACGGAGAGCATGTTCCCTCCCGCGAGGGCGGCGGGCTTACGTGTGCGGCAGCCGGGCGCACCGGCTCCGTCAGCTGCGGTAGCAGTACGAGTCCGAGGAGGCGTCGCCGCCTTGCAGCCGCGCCTGGTGCACGCGCAAGCCGAGGAAGTCCGCGCCGTGCGGGAAGAAGCGGCTGTCGACCGCGAGTCCTCCGTGCGAGGTGTCGGCGTCGAGTTTGATCATCCACGGATCGATGCCCGCGGGATACAACTGTTCGTCCCAGGCGGCGTACAGGGAGTTCGTCAGGTACACGCGCCGCCCGTCGCGGCTGAGCTCGACCATCTGCGCCCCGCCCGTCAGCGGCACGTCCGGCTCGGCGGGGTGCGGTTGCGGGCCGACGATGCCGCCGAGACGCACGGCCGCGGTCCGCTTCGGATGGAACGGGTCGCTCACGTCGTACTGGAGCAGGTCGCCGGTTCCCCATGCGGATACGTACAGCCATTGGTCATCCACCGACAGGTCGATGTCGGTGATCAACGGCGGCACGGCGCCGAACGGCTTCAGCGCCGGGGGCAGGTCCTCCGGCTGCGCGGGCTCGGCCGGGACGGTGATCACCTTGCGGACCATGAAGTCATCGCCCTCCCGGTTCCACAGCCACACCGATGCCGACAGGTCCTCCACGCAGATCACGGTGTTGGTGAACCCCCACGTCGCCTCGGGGTCGTGCGACGGGCGCAGTTCCAGCACCATCTGGTTCTCGTCCCCCAGGTCGACGCGCTGCAGGTGCCGGCCCGAGTCGAGCTCCCAGAAGTGCAGTGAGTGGCCGTACTGGCGATCCAGCAGCAGTTCGGGGACAAGACCGTCCTCGATCATCGAGGGCGCCCCCCACTCGCTGGTCACAGCGATGTTCTGGCGCAGATGCCACCAGACGTCGTACGCGAGCCGCTGCGTGGCGCGGTCGGTCTCCCAGGCGCGCAGCACTTCGAATCTTTCGTGGTCCAGGAGCGCGATGCCGCCAGGTCCGTCGGCACCGTCCGCGCCGCCCAGACAGGACAGGAAGACTCCGTCGGGGCCACAGTGCAGTGTGTGCGGGCGCGAATATCCGGCCTTGGCGGCCAGCTCCTCGGGCTCGATCACCTTGACCAGGCGGGGACGGGCGGGATCGGGGGTGGTGTCCAGGACGTGCAGCCGGGACGAGCGCAGTCCCGGGACGATGAGGTACCGACGCGCAGCGTGGTGGTGGCCCGCGTGCGCCAGCGCGCTGGAGCAGGCGTTCCAGCCGAAGTGGTGCAGTTCGTTGCCCAGATCGGGCAGCTCGGCGTGGGAGGCCACGCGGCCGTATGCCGGGGATCCGGGGTCGGTGTCGACGGTGAACAACGCGTCCGCGCGCTGTGCGGTCGGGTCGAACCCGACGACATAGGCGAGCTTCTCCGGGGGTGCGGCGACGGCATCCGCCGGGGTGCGGTACAAGGTGGGATCACTCTGGCCGTCGCGGTCGTGAATGTGCTCGGTCGTCGTCATGGCTGTTCCTTACTCCCGAACGGGAGCCCGGATTCGGGTGGAATCCCGGCAGACGGGCCGGCTCACTCGCTCGAGATCGACGTGCAGACGAGGGGTGGATTCGCCACAAATCGAGCGTTTCACAGCCCTGAGGGCCCCGCCAACGAGCCAGCACGACGGCGCGAACGCCGGAAGGGAAGTGCGGAGCGGGTGCGGGCCCGAGGGCGGGAGGGAGCGCTGGTACGACGGCGGCGGGCCGGTTCTCGTCTCGCGCCGGAACAAAGCGTCGATGCGGTGGAGGCCGGCGTCGGAGAACGCCATACGCAGCGTGGCGTTCGCCAGCGGGCCGGGGCCGGAGAGCTGGTGAACTGTCGGGGACCCCTACCCTGCGACAGGTCTGCGCCACGGAGAGGCCGGCGAGTCGAGTCTTGCGGTCATGTACGGCGGCCGGCAGGGGAGTTCGGCAGCCGGCCACCTGTCTCGCGAGGTGGCGCACACGTCTAATCGCCAACTCTCCCTCATTGAACTCTGGCTGTGGCCGGCAGTCGGTTGTGCCTGGCGACAGAACGGTGGGCGGCTTGCGGTCGGTCCGGGACCAAGGCCTGCATGCCTACCTGGACTATCAAGCCGGAGCCCGTCATTGGCACAGCTGTGGCCGAGGTAATGCTTCAGTCGTGTGCGAGACCGACACCCAACTCACCGAGGCGCGGGCCTTGTACACGCGGTGCGGATACGAGGAGACCCCGCCATATGAAGGCCATGGCAGGGCGGATCACCGGTACGCCAAGGTCCTTGTGTGGCGAGTCGGACAGACCGGCCCGCGCGTACTGAATCGACGCAGACTCCGCCTGGTCGTCGTGGTCGGCCGGCCAGTGCCACGAGCAGGACCGGCACAATGAGGCCCTCAGCACTTGCCGAGTGTCAGAGCACCGTGCCTCCGAGCCGAAGGTCAATCCGGGGCCGGAGGCAAGGGCTGTTCGGTCCAGATGGACTTGCCGGTTCGGGTGTGGCGCGTGCCCCAGCGCTGGCACAGTGCGGAGATGAGCTGCAGGCCTCGGCCACCCTCGTCGGTGGCGGAGGTGTGGCGGATGTGCGGCGTGGTCAGGCTGGCGTCGGACACCTCGCAGATCAGTGTGCGGCTGCGGAGCATCCGCAGCCGAACGGGGCCGCAGGCGTGCCGGACGACGTTTCCGACCAGCTCGCTGACCAGGAGTTCGGTGGTCATGATCAGGTCCTCATCGGCCAGGTTCCAGTCGGTGAGCTGGGCGCGGACCAGCTCACGGGCCTGGCCCGCCGCCATCGGATCCTCCGGCAACGGCCACTCCGCGACGTTCTCCGCGTCCATCGGGTGGGTGCGGGCCAGCAGCAGCGCGGCGTCGTCCGCCAGCGCGCCGTGGGCGGGGAGGAGAGCCGAGGTGAGGGTGGCGCAGAGGGCGTCCAGGTCGGACGCGTCCGCCGATGAGGTCGGCGTGGCGTTCACGGACTCGAGGAGCAGCTCGGCGAGGCGGCTCATGCCCGTGGTGACGTCCCTGTCCTTGCTCTCGACCAGGCCGTCGCTGTAGAGGGCGAGCAGGCTGCCGGCGGGCAGCAGGGTCTCGAGGGTTTCGAACGGTGGAGCCGCCACCCCCAGCGGCGGGTCCGGGGTCATGGGCAGGAAGGTGACGGGGCCCTCGGGGTGGGCCACCGCCGGGGGCGGATGACCGGCGCTTGCGTACGACAGACGCCGGGTCACCGGGTCGTAGATGCCGTACAGGCAGGTCGCGAAGACGTCGTTGCCCAGGTCGCCGACGATGTCGTTCAGGTGCCCGAGGATTTCGTCGGGTGGCAGCTCCAGCTCCGAGAGGGTGCGGACGGCCGTGCGGAGCCGGCCCATGGTGGCGGCCTCGGCCATGCCGTGGCCCATGACGTCGCCGATCACGAGCGCCACCCGAGCCGCGGAGAGCGGGATCACGTCGTACCAGTCACCGCCGACGTCGGCCCCCTGCTTGGCCGGCTGGTAGCGCGCTGCCGTCGTCACCTCAGGCACCTCGGGCAGTGCCTGCGGCAGCAGGCTGCGCTGGAGAGTACGGGCCCGGGTCGTCGCCTCGTCATAGAGCCCGGCCCGCTCCAGGGCCTGAGCGATCAGTCCGCTGAGCGCGGTCAACAGCGTTCGCTCGACGTCGTCCATCTCCCGCGGCCGGCCGAAGGAGATCACCGCCGCGCCGATCTCGCGCCCCGACACCGCCAGCGGCAGAAAGGCCCACGCCTGCTTGCCGCCTTCCCGGAGCAGGGTCTCGGTCGTCGGGTATCGCTCCAGACACTCCTCCGGGGAGGAGATGAAGAGGGGGGTGCGGGTACGCAGTGCGTCCCCCACCGGGCCGGCGGCGTCCTTCACCGCCCAGTGCCCGTCCAGCAGCCGGATGAAGCGCTCCGAGTATCCCCGGGAGCCGACCACGGTCAGCCGGTCGCCGACCACGTCGAGCATGATGAGCCCGGTGGCTCCGAGGGGTGCCATCACGCCGTCGGCCACCGCCGCCATCACATCCTGCGCCGTGACCGCCTCGGCCAGCTCCCGCGTGGTCCGCTGGACCAGGGCCGCGCGATCAGCGGCCGCCTGCTCCGCGGCGGCCCGCTCAGCCTCCCGCAGATGCCGCTCGGTGGTGTCGGTGATGTAGAGCGTGAGGCCCTCCGGCACCGGCACCAGCCGCAGGTGGTACCAGGACGTCCCGTCCGGCCCCGGTACGTCGAAGCCGGCCGGGCGGCCCTCGGCCACCGTGGCGCGGCACTGTTGCTCCAGCTCCGGCACCGCATGCAGCGCGGAAATGTCCCAGAGCAGGGCTCCGGCGACATCCCCGGCGGTGCCGAGGAGCCGTTCGGCGGCCTGATTGAGGAATCCGATGCGCCAGTCCCTGTCCACGGAGACGAAGCCGTCGCTCATGTGCCGCAGCGCCCGCCCCACCGACTCGGCTGCGGTGTGCGTCTCGCTGCTGTCCTGGAGGGTGCCGATCACCTTCACCGGCGCCCCCGCTTCGTCCGTGAGCGTCCGGGCGCGAGCCTCGATCCAGAGGTATGTGCCGTCCTGTCGCCGGATCCGGTACTCGTCCTGGAAACCGCCGCGGTGCTGGATGCCCATGTCGAAGCCGGTCACCGCACCTGGCAGGTCGTCCGGATGGATCAGCGCCGCCCACGCCTCGATGCCGCCGGCCATCACGTCCGGATCGATGCCGGCCAGCACCTCCTCGACGGGTCGGTCGGCGGTCAGCTCACCGGTGCGCAGGTCCCAGGTGTACGTGATGGAGAGCGCCCCTTCCGCGTCCAGCGGGGGAGCCTCCAGCGGTCCTGGGCCGTTCTCCAGGGCGCGCAGCAGGGTGGGGGACGGGTTGAGGATCCCGGACGACCTGAGCCTCCCGGACATCCAGGCCGCCACGTCGTTCAGGAATGCGCGCTCCGCCGGGCCGGGCTCGGCGCCCGGGGAGAAGAGGACGGAGAGCGCGCCGCGTCGTCGGCCGCCGCCCGGGATGGGGACGGCCAGGTGACCGATGTCGGTGGGGAGCCGGGAGGGCCACAGAGCGGCGGGGTCCCGGCCTGGCACCGGGTCGGGCGGGGCCAGGTGGGGCTGCCAGGCGGTGGTGTCCTCGCGGGCGGCCCTGCTGGGCGGCGCCGCGCCCCGCGCAGGGATGATCAACCAGGGGCGGACCATCGACTCCGGCAGGCCGCTGTCGGCGACCAGGTAGAGGATGCCGCTCATGCCGCCGCCCGGGAGATGCACCATGCCGCCCAGGCCGTGCGCCTCGGCCACCGCCTGCTGGAGCGCGGTCAGCAGCACCTCGGCATCGCGCCGGTCCTCGTCCACGGCGTCGAGCAGCCGCATCCGCATACGGTGCCGCTCCGATGTCCGTACGGCCTGTACGGTCCCCAGGCCGTGCGGCCGCCGCAGCGGATGGGGAAAGCAGGGCATGGACGGGTCGGTGTCGTGCGCATCGCCGTTTCTGGTGTTCACCACTGTCGACTGTCGCCTCCGCTCGCCCGCTGGACCGCATGCGTTTCGGATCTGTATCCGCAGTGATCTACATCCGCCGAATCCATCCTAATCCGGCTCACTTTAAGCGATTTCACCTCGGGCAAGGAATAGCTGCAATCAAACACTATATGTAGCGCTAAATGACCCTGAGTTATCGTCGTGGTCTTGTGCTGAGGCCTTGTGCGGCGGCTTGGAGTCGCACGCAGGCCGAAGGTTGGCTCGACCGTCTTCGGCTAGGACGTTTATCACTCTCGGACGGGCCGTCAGCTTTGGGTCGCCCCCTTTATCCGTCCTTCTCGGGCCGTCGCATCTGCGGAATGAGCTTGATGCCGATGTCGCGGTGCGCGACCTCGTTCCGGTCCTTCCGTATGGAGGCGCGACCGCACTGCTCTCATGCCGCTTCGGGCCGGTGCGGCCGTTGTGGTACGGCGAGCGGGTGCCGAGTTCCGCAGGCGTTGGCGCGTAGTCGTCGCGCGTTCCGTTCGGCGGTGGGTTGTTCGGCGTCCAGCTGCCGGGGCGGACCTTTCCGCGATGACCAGGCACTCTCCCCGGCTGACGGGCGGTCAGGTCGGGACCTGTGAAACCTCTCTGAAGGCCCCCTGCTCCAGCGGTGTGTGCCGTGTCACGCCCTCAAATGGCTGTCCGAGTTGTCTGTGTCACAGCGCAAATGTCCCATTAGCGTCCATGCTCGAAACGGCCACCGATTTCCGAAGTGGGGCCTATCGGCATGCTCTTGGGCACGAACTCCCAAAGTGGTCCAAGACACATCACTCGTGACGTTCCCCCTCGTTCCCTCTAAGAAAGGTGCCATCATGGCTGCTTACCTCTGTCCTCCTGCCGTGATACACGGCGAGCACGCCGTGGAGACCAGCCAGATCGTGGCGGAGGTCCGCGACCGGCACCCGCACGCGGCGTGGGCGCCGCGGATCGACGGCATCGCGGCCAGTACCGGCATCGAGACCCGCGGGTGGATGCTGCCGCTGGAGACCGCCGTCGCGCCGGGCAACGGCAGCGCTCTGGGGTCTGTCGGCGTCGGTCCGGCCCAAGAGGCGCTGGCACGCGACGGGTTCACCCAGGAGGACGTGGACCGCGTGATAGCCGCCCTTGAGGCGATACCCGCGCCGCAGACCGTCCAGGAGCGCACCGCGCCGGCCTGGGAGGCCGTGCAGTCCTACGGGGAGCGCGCGGCGCGCGGGGCCCTGCAGATCGCCGGACTGGACGTCGCGGACGTCGACTGCCTGATCACCAGTCACTCCACCACACCCGCGCTGCCGGGTCTGGACATCGCCCTGGCCAACAAGCTCTCGCTCCGCGACGACGTGATGCTGCTGCCGGCCACGCAGTGGGCCTGCATCGCGGGCACCCGCTCCCTGGCGCTGGCGGCGGAACTCGTGGCCGCGGACCCCGACCGAGTGGTCCTGGTCGTGATCTCTGAGGCGCTGAGCACGACCTACCAGCCCGCGGACGACACCCTCGAGTCCCTGATCGTCCGGTTGCTGTTCGCGGACACGGCGGTCGCCATGGTGGTCACGGGCCGCCAGAGGCGCGAGTCGGTGCTGCGGCTGGACGCCGCCTGGCACCACACCCTGCCCGGCACCCAGGACCTGCACCGCCTGGAAACGCGGTCGGACGGCACCCACTTCGTGATGGACCGACGTGGGCCGCGCGCCGTACAGGAGACGGTCACCGCGATGTGGGAGTGGCTGAACGGCCGTTACCAGGACGACCCCGACTCCTGGCACCCCGACGTGCTGCTCGCGCACCCCGGCGGGACGCGGGTGCTGGAGTACATGGAGCAGACGATGCCCGACGCGTGGCCGTCGGGGCTGCTGGACTACAGCCGGGACAGCTACACCACCGGCAACCGCGGAGGCGCCGCCGTGTTCGACATCATGCGGCGGGCGTACGACGCCGGGCAGAAGCCGGGCAGTCGAGCCGTCCTGTACGCGGCGGCACCGGGCCTCAGCGCCACCGCCCTGGAGGGGGAGTGGCTGTAGTACGAGCCCGCGCCACCCGTACGGGCGGACGGACCGTCCCCATCACCGGTCACGACACCGGAACCGCTGAGGGTGCCGTCCGCACCCTCGGTGGCGCCGGCTGACGGGCACGTCGCCCGTACCCCCGCCGCGCTCGCATCCGAAGTCGCGTCACCTCGTGACCTCCGCCCAGACCACCTTGCCCGTGTCCGTCCACCGCACCCCCCACCGGGTGGTGAGCTTGTGCACGATGTTCAGGCCACGACCACCGTCGTCGAGGAGGCCGCCCCGGCGCAGACGCGGCCTGCCGTTGCCGGTGTCACCCACCTCGCACAGCAGGCCGTGACCGGCCCTGATCAGCCGTACCGTGATGGGGCCGGTGGCGAAGCGCACCGCGTTCGTGACCAGCTCGCTCACCAGCAGCGACACGTTGTCCAGGGTGTCGTCCCTGGTGCGCCACTGGCGCAGCAGCGCGGAGACCAGCGCGCGGGCGCGGGCGGGCGCGTCGTCGCGGGCGGGCAGCCGCCAGGTCGCGCTGTCCTCCTTGCGGTAGCCGATCATGCGCGCGAGCAGCAGGGTCACGTCGTCGCGCTGACGCACGGGCGCCAGCGCCGAGACGACGCGCCGTGCGGCCCGCTGCAGGGCGTCCCAGGGGTGCACCGTGGACACGGCGTCCGCCAGCCTGCCGATGCCCTCGTCGATCGACAGGGCCGGATCCTCCACCAGGCCGTCGGTGTAGAGGGCGAGCAGGGAGCCCGGGGGCACGCTGAACATGTGCACGTCGAACGGCTCCCGCAGCGCGAACTCGGCGCCCAGGCCGGGATGAGGGCGGACCGTGAGCGGGCCCGCGTGCCCGTCGGGGGACACCAGGACCGGGGGGAGGTGGCCGGCGCTGGACAGCGCCAGGCGGTGGCTGACCGGGTCGTAGAGGGCGATGCAGCAGGTCGACCCGAGGGCGCTGTAGCCCGCCGCCAGCCCGGACTCCGCGTCGTCCAGCAGTGACACGGTCTCGTCCAGGTGTTCCAGCACCTCGTCGGGCGCCAGCCCCGCGGACAGCAGCGCGCGGGCCTCCATGCTGAGTTGGCCCATGGTCGCCGCGGCTCCCAGGCCGTGTCCGACGACGTCACCGACCACCAGCGCGGTACGGCCGTCCGGCAGCGGAAAGCTGTTCACCCAGTCGCCGCCGACACCCGCGCTGTCGGGGGTGGCGGGCTGGTAGACGCTGGCGATCTCGATGGTGTCGCCGCCCGTCCGGGGCAGCAGCCGGCGCTGCAACGCCAGCACCTGCGTGTGCTCGCGCTGGTGCTGACGGGCCAGGTCGACGTGATGGGCGGTCCTGGCCACCAGTTCCTGCAGTTCGAACAGCTCGCTGTCGCGGAAGGGGGAGTCCGCCCGCCGCCAGACCTCCGCCACGCCCAGCACGACAGGCGGCACGCCGTCCAGGACCAGGGGTATGCACGCCACACCCGCCGACCGGTCACCGGGCACCAGGGCACGCATCACTCGCGGACCGCCGAGCACCCGTTCGACCGCCTCCCGGTCGGGTATGACGATGGCCTGCGGGGCGTCGTCCCGCCGTACCGCCTGCGCCAGCAGGCGACTCGCGTCGCCGGGAAGATCGTCGCCCGGAGTCACATAGCCCTCGGGCCACGCACGGTCCGGCACCAGGGCCGCCCGCCGCAGCCGGATGCGGCCCTGCGCCCGCTCGGTGACTCCCTCGCCCGTCCACACGGCGAAGTCGAGGTCGATGGCGGCCACGTCTCCCCAGGCCAGCAGGGACTCCGCCAGCGACTGCGCGGTCTCGCCGATGTCCAGCGAGGTGCCGATCGCGGTCTCGGCGGCGTACAGGTGCAGCCTCCTGGCCATGGCGATCACGGAGACGGTCAGGCCTTCCTGAGGCATCGCGGCGGGCAGGATGCTCAGCGAGACCACCAGCTCCGATCCGTCGGCCCGCCGCAGGCGCTGGATCCGGGCGACGTGCGCCTCACCGGTTTCCAGGACCTGGCGCAACCGCCGTGTGACCGTCGGTACGTCCCCGGCGGGCAGGAGATCGACGAAAGGACTCCCGGCCACGGCGTCCAGGCCCGCGAACACGGGGGCGTCCAGATTGCAGCGGGTGATTCTCAGATCCCTGTCCAGGTTGACCGCGCCGAGAATCTGGTCCTGACGGCCGGCTGCCCCGTTGTCGGGAACGCGTTGGCTGGTGGGGCGGTCACCCTGCGCGTCGGCAGGACCGGCGGCCGCTGCCGCTCCGCTTCGCGGGATGTAGCGCCCGAGGGCACTGCTGACCAGGTCGAACGGAGAGGAGGACGAGGGGGAGGGTGTGGAGTCCATGCGGCTCTCTCGGCAATCCCCGGCGCGGCGCCGGGGCCGTACTCGGACCCGTGCGACGGGGCCCCGAGATCCCTGGCCGCACACCTCATTGAATAACACCGGGAGTCGCTTCGCCCACATCAGCGGATCACGCGATGAACGCGGACAGTGAGGAGTTTCGCGGCCGGTGGGGCCGCGCCCACAGGCTCGCGACGTGCAGGTTGAAGCCTTCCAGGGTCAGCAACGGGAAGAACAGCAGGGCCTGGTGGCCACCGATCAGACGCGCCACACCA